>JBFHEJ010000015.1:0-16465 GCA_041584255.1 Lysobacterales bacterium | reverse complement strand
GGCTCTGCAAGAGCTGTGCCCCGACCAGGCGGCCGAGCCGGAAGCCGGGGAGTTCTTCCGCGAGACCACTGGGCGTGGCGTTTGGCCCCAATACATTCTGTATTCGCCGGATGAGTGTCGGCGCTTCGATCGGCTGCGAAGAGAGGGTTTTTTTGGCGTCGACCGGCCCTTCGCGCTGTTCGTGCTCGGCCGTTACGCCACGGGTCGCGAGGGCCGTCCGGGGGAACTGGATGGATTTCTCGAAACCTTCGAGCCTCGGGCATTTCCCTGGGCAGTGTGCTGCTTTGGCCCGCAGGAATCTATTGCGCTTCGGAGAGCGGCTGAAGCCGGGGGACACGTGCGAATCGGATTCGAAAACAACCAGTCGCTGCCCGATGGCACTGTGGCGCGGGACAACGCGGAACTGGTCCGGGCAACGCTGGAAAAGATCCGCGAATCGCGTGGCGGTGATCACCGGCTTGCGACTGTCGAGTGGCTCAGGACTCGGTTGAGAGCGGGTCAGCAGTACTGAACGGGCGTGCACAACCGCCGAACCCGAATATTATTCGCCGAATCGCACACCTGACTTTCGGGCCATGTCGCGTTATAGACATGTGAGTAACCTATTGCCGACGGTCAGCGTCTATATCCTGATAATTACAATATTTCCAAGCGGCCGCCGAACAGAGGACGAATCGTGAAGAAATTCCTGAAAGTTGCAGCGCCTGTACTGGTCTTGCTGGCTGGGGTCATCATTGTGCAGACGCTGGTCGCAACCAAGCCGCCACCGGAACAGAATGAAGACGAATTGCGCCTTGTCTCCCTCTATGTCGACGAGGTCAAGGCGGATACGGTTACCCTCCACGTGAAAACCCAGGGCGAGGTTCGGCCTAAGACGGAAATAGACCTTGTACCGCAGGTTGCCGGCAGAGTCGTTTTTGTCGCGCCTGAAATGGCTGAAGGCGCAGAATTCGGTCCCGAAACCACCCTGATCAAGATCGAAGATACCGAATACAAGCTCGCCGTGGTTCGGGCGGAGGCGCGGGTGGCCGAGGCGGTTACGAATCTCGAACGGGAATTGGCCAACCAGCAGATCAAGCGGGACGAGTGGGCGCTCAAAAAGCAAAATAAGCAACCCACCCCGTTCGCCCTGAACGAACCCCAGGTCGCGGAGGCACGCGCCAAAATTCTTTCCGCCGAGGCTGAGCTTGCCGAGGCGAGGCTCGCCCTTGCGCGCACCACCATCAAGGTGCCCTTCCGGGGCCGCGTTCGCGCAAAGGACGTCGGCCTGGGCCAGTATGTGGTGCCCGGTGAAACTCTCGGTCGCGTGTTTTCGACGGATACCATCGAAATCCGCCTGCCCCTCACCGATACCCAGCTTTTTGAACTGCAACTACCCCTTGGCTTCGTGGCCCGGGACGACAACGCGCCAAGGGTGACTTTGCGTGCCAATGTGGGGCAGCGCGAGTACACCTGGCAGGGACACATCGTGCGGACCCAGGCGGCGGTCGACGAACAAACACGGCTTATCTACGCTTTCGCCGAGGTGGACGATCCATACGGTCTGTCAGAGAATTCCCGAATGCCCCTGGCGGTCGGCCTGTTTGTAACCGCCGAGATTGAAGGGACCGATGAGCGGTTCGCTTACACGATTCCGCGGGTCGCGTTGCGAAATGACGACGAGGTATACGTCATCAACGACGAAGATCGCCTGGAGATACGCAAGGTCGATGTCCTTTCGACTTCGGAAGAGCGCGTGCTGCTTGCCGGCGGTGTCACCGAGGGTGAACAGGTGGTGACATCGACCATTCCAGCTGCGGTGGACGGCATGCAGGTGCAGGCGGTTCGCCGAGACGCCACCCTGGCGGCAAGTCAGTAGACCACGGACCAGACTTATGCACAGACTGATTGAATGGTGGGCGCGTAACACGGTCGCGGCCAACCTCGCCATGGTCGGCATTTTCGTGGCCGGCATTATCGGCTTCACGTCGATGGAGCGCGAGATGGATCCGCAGGTTCGATTCCCCGGCCTGCAGATTGAAATCTCCTGGCCGGGCGCCACGCCGCAGGAGGTGGAAGATCAAATCGTATCGCGCATCGAGGAATCGTTGCGTGATATGGACGCCATCGAATGGGTGCGGTCCACCGCGAGCGAGGGGCATGCTGAAATCAGTGTGCTGGCCGAGTCTCAGGTCGATTTTCCGAGCTTCATGAACGAGGTCAAGGTTCGCATCGACTCGATCACGACCCTGCCTCGCGATATCGAACAGCCGCGGGTTGTCCAGTGGGTCAACCGCAATGAATTCATGCGGGTCGCGGTACACGGCGATTTGAGTGAGCGCGAGCTCAAGCGCCTGGCCGAGCGTCTACGGCGCGAAGCAGCGCAGCTTCAGGCAGTATCGCTGGTGGAACTGTTCGGCGTACGCAGCGAGGAAGTGACCATCGAGGTCAGCGAAGAAGCCCTGCGCCGCTACAACATGAGCTTCTCAGAACTTGCAGAAGCCATCCGCGGAAATTCGATCAATCAGTCTTCAGGGGCGGTACGTACCGAGGTCGGCACCTACCAACTCAAGGTCCGCAATCAAGCCGATACCGAAGCCGAGTTTGCCGGCATTATCGTGCGGCAGACCCCGGAAGGCGGAACGATCCGCGTCGGTGATGTGGCCACCGTGGTGGATGGATTCGAGGACGAACCCATTCTGGCCACGCTCAATGGCGAACCCGCCGTTCTGCTTCAATTCATGACCACCGAGATCATGGACATCGTGATGGCATCGGATTCGGTGCGGAAATGGATTGAGGACCGCCAGGACTCGCTCCCGGCCGGCGCCAAGCTGACGCTGTGGACCGACAACGCGGAAGAATTCAAGGGACGCATGCAAACCATCGGCAAGTCGGCGTTCATGGGCCTGCTGCTGGTGATGTTCGTGTTGCTTGTCACGCTGCGGCCCATTGTCGCCTTCTGGGTGGCCATAGGTATTGCCACCGCCTATGCCGGTGCCTTTGTTTTTCTGCCCTCGGTAGGCGTTTCTATCAACATGCTTTCCACCTTCGCCTTCCTGCTGGTGCTGGGTATCGTGGTCGACGACGCCATCGTCGTCGGAGAGGGCATCCATACCAAGGGGCACGAATACAGTGACTCGGTACAAGCGGCGGTTGAGGGCACCATGCTGGTCGCCAAGCCGGTCGTCTTCGGCGTCGTCACGACCATCATCGCGTTCCTGCCGTGGATATTCCTCGACAACTCAACCAGCGAATTCACGCGCCACATCACCTGGGTAGTGGTCCTGGCGCTGGCGTTCTCGCTGATCGAGTCGCTGTTCATACTGCCGGCCCATCTGTCCAAGATGAAGCCGCGAAATTACGACAAAGTGGGACGTTTTTCCCATTTCCAGATGAAGATCGCCAACGGCATCACAGATTTTGCCCACAACCGTTACCGAAAACTTGGCGGTTGGGCGGTCAATCACCGCTACCTGACGGTCGCGATCTTCATCTTTGTCACCATGCTGGGCTTCGCCCTGTTCGGTACCGGTTACGTCAAGAAGAGCTTCATGCCGGAGATCGAATCCGACCAGATGTACATCAACGTGGTGATGCCGGAGGGCGCGCCCTATAGCCGTGCGCTCGAGGTGCTGGCTCAACTGCAGATTGCTCAGCGCAAGCTCGAGGCAGAAGTCAACGAACGAACCCAGGGTCAGGGCGAGCTGATCGAAAACTGGTATACGCGCTCACGGCGCGACAGCGTCATCGCTATCGTCAAGCTGGCGCCACCCGAGGTCCGCGACATGTCAGCCAAGGAAGCTGCGATTCGACTGCGTGAACTGATGGGGGATGTGCCTGACGCCAAGGAAGTCTCGGTTAATTACACCTTTAATAACAATGACCCTGATTTCGAGCTGTCGATCCGCCACCCGAATCTCGACGTGCTGCGCACGGCGACCGAAGACCTCGAGAACAAGCTTCGAACCTACGAGGCCATGTACGACGTGCGCAACAACCTGGAGGGCGCCTCGGAGGAAATTCGGCTGACCCTCAAACCCGGCACCACAAAGCTCGGCCTGACGCTGGCCGAAGTCAATCGCCAGGTCCGGCAGGCCTATTTCGGAGAGGAGGTGCAGCGTCTTCCGCGCATGGGCCAGGATGTGAAGGTCAAGGTGCGGTATCCGACCGAATCGCGCCGTTCGATCGAGAGCCTCAAGGAATTTCGCGTGCGCATGCCTGATGGCCGTGCGGTGCCGCTGCTGTCCGTGGCTGATCTTGAATATTCTCCCGGCATCAAGCGCATCCAGCGCTGGAATGGCAACCGTGCAGCACGGGTATCGGCCGACCTCAAGGACGATGTGCGCCAGGACATCATGGACGACCTCGAGGAGAGCTTCTTTCCCGAGTGGGAGCAGCGCTACCCCGGTATACAGAGAGGGGCGGTAGGGCAGGCCGAGGGCGAGCGCCGCTTTATTCGTGAAATCACCGGCAAGTACTTTATTGCCCTGTTCGCCATGTATGCCATGCTGGCGGTGGCCTTCCGCAGCTACGCCCAACCGATTCTGATCATGGTGGCCATTCCGTTCGCTTTCGTGGGCGCGATAATTGGTCACCTCGTGATGAACGAGACCATGGCAATCTTCAGCTATTTCGGCATCGCGGCGGCGGCGGGGGTGGTGGTCAACGACAACCTTGTGCTCATGGATTATTGCAACCGCTTGCGCGACAGCGGCATGAATCCCTACAAGGCGGTGGTGTCTGCCGGCGTGGAACGCTTCCGGCCGATTCTGCTGACGACCCTGACTACCATCGTTGGCCTGACGCCGATGATGCTGGAACGCTCGATCCAGGCGGCTTTTCTCAAGCCGGTTGTGATCTCGCTGGCCTTCGGTGTTGCCATCGCGTTCTTCGTCACTTTGTTCCTGGTGCCCTCGATGTACACCATCGGTGTGGACATCTCCGCAGCAACAGGCCGGCTTCGCGATCGTGTGCGTGGCTGGTTCGGGGGCAAGCGGGACAGCAAGCATTCCGGGGAAGCGGAAACCGATACCGCCTGAGCTGGCATCGTCAGCGGCGTGAAGCAACCAGCTGCCCACTGCTATCATAGGCTCATGAACAAGAAGGTTTTGGTCGTGCTGGCTGAGGGCTTCGAGGAGATCGAAGCCGTGACCCCAATAGACGTGCTGCGCAGGGCGGGCCTCGATGTCACCACCGCGGGCATTGGCGGCCTGCGGATCACTGGCGCGCACGGCATCACCATCGAGGCCGATACGACCATCGATGCGGTCCGGGAGCTTCCCGACGCCATTGTGCTTCCGGGCGGGCTTCCGGGGGCGGAAAATCTCGCAAAATCAGAAGCATTGAATCGAATACTCGAGCAAATGGACGCCGAGGGCCGGCACATTGGAGCGATTTGCGCCGCACCGGCCGTGGCGCTGGCGCCCACCGGGATTCTGGATGGGCGCAGCGCCACCTGCTACCCTGGTTTCGAGGAGAGATTCAGTGACGCCATCCGCTTTTCGTCCGACCGGGTCGTCGCCGACGGCAACGTGATCACCAGCCGCGGGCCGGGCACGGCCCTTGAGTTTGCCCTGGCGCTGGCCGGCGTGCTGGCTGGCGCGGAAAAGCGAACAGATCTCAGCCGGGGCATGTTGACCCGCGCCTGAGTCACTTCAATTCAGACGGACCTAAAGGTAGACTGAAGAGCACAGAAATTAAGATCCAACCCGAACCGGACCGGCGCAATCGATGGTCCGTTTTTTTGTGCAAAAACAAAGGATAATTTCAATGAATAACCGGATTGTCATCGCCATTTTGGCGAGTGCCCTGACGGCGTGTGCTTCCAACCCGTCTACAAGCTCTGACCACGTCGCGGAGGCTTCCGAAGGCACTTCTCCTCAGACAAAACGCGTTTGTGAAACAGTACGCACCAACCAGACCGGTCAGCGCATCAAGCGCGTGTGCCGGGAAGTCCCGGTCGAGGGCTCGTAAGCGACCCTGACGGCGCCAGATGGTGGAAAACGCCGGGATTCCCGGCTATCTTCCACCGATGGCCGCCGCTATACACATTCTTGGGGAGCAGGCCTCACTGCTCAATCCAGTACTCGCAGATATCCGCGACCGAAGCATCCAGCAGGACCGGATGCGCTTTCGACGGAACATTGAACGTGCCGGCGAAATTCTGGCCTACGAGATCAGCCGCGTGCTGCCGTATGTCGAACGCCCGGTCCAAACGCCGCTCGGTGTCGCACCGGTCCCGGTTTTGGCGGAACAGCCGGTGCTTGCTTCAATCCTGCGAGCCGGACTGCCCCTGCACCAGGGCCTGCTGAACTATTTCGACCGGGCCGATAATGCTTTCATTTCCGCCTATCGTAAGCACAGCGGCGACTCGGACGACTTCGAAGTTGAAATAGAGTATCTGTCCAGCCCCGGCATCAAGGGCCGCACGGTGATCCTCTGCGATCCGATGCTGGCCACAGGCACATCGATGGTTCTGGCCTACAAGGCACTCCTTGAAAAAGGCCGTCCGGCACACACCCACATAGCTGCGGTGATCGCCAGCCAGCAGGGCGTGCGATTGGTGCAGGAACGGATCCCGGACAACGTGACTTTGTGGCTCTGCGCTGTCGATCCCGAACTCACGCCTCGTGCTTACATTGTCCCGGGTCTTGGCGACGCCGGCGACCTTTGCTATGGCGGTAAGGAATAGGGCCGGTTCGGCCGATCCTGCATCCCACGCAATCGATTCACCGGATTTTCGGTCCAGTTGGTATCAGGGCAGCTCACCTGAGGGCAGGTGGCGAGCGAACCGCTCCGGTTGTCTCGTTTGGGCTGGGTTTCGTCATTCCGGAATTTCATCAGCCAGACCTACAGGTGTAAGCTATGCAGTGAACGATTTGGGCCGGAAGCCTGTGAGAAAATTTGAAAAACAGGCCATAACCGTGCACTCCACGGGAACCAGTGGCCGGCGACTAAGCCGGCCAGCGGCGAACTTTGTCCTGGCGCTGGGTTCATTGCTTCTCATGCAGACCGGTTTCGCTCAGGATGAGGAAGCTGTGGACCTCGAAGCGGTCACTGCCGCCGAGGCGGCCACACCCAGGTTTGAGGTTCCGCCGGATCCCAAGCGCCCCTACCTCGACGCCATCGACCGCATCGAGGAGGAACAGGGGCCTTACGCGACCAATCTTTCCGATCTCTACCTCGGCCTTGGCGAAGAGTTTTTGAAGGAAGGCGATTACGAGAACGCCCGTGACGCTTACCATCGCGGCGTGATGGTGGTGCGGGTCAACTCTGGCCCGAACAGCCCCGAGCAGACCAATCTGCTGTACCTGATCGCCAACATCGAAGTGATCATGGAGGAGCCGAAACAGGCTGAGAAAATCCTCGAGAATATCCGCTTCGTCAATACCCAGTACTACGGCGAGGGCCACCCGGAGCTGCTACCCGTGTACGAACGCATGTACCAGTGGTACCAGACTACGGTGCCGCTGGACGTCGACGAGTCGTCATACAAGGAATATGTGCAGCGAATCGGTCTGGTGGAGGACATGCTCGAGATTACCGAGAACGCCTATGGCGCGGGCAGTGCGGAAACCGCCATCGCCTATCGGCGGCTGGCTGAGGCGCATTTTCAGGCCATGCGCTTTGCCATGGCCGAAGAGGAGTGGATCGAGCCGCGGATCATCGTTTCAAGCGACGTGCCTTACCAGGTTACGGCGGGTTTCGAAGACCGCAGCATGCGCGAGCACTACATTGAGGGCCGCGATGCTTTCCGGCGTTACAATCAGTTGATTCAGGGCGACCCGACCAAGACCGCACTCGACTACGCCGAGGGCCTGGCTGACCTGGCCGACTGGAGCCTGTTGTTCGACAAGTACCGGGCCGCGCGCAGACTCTACGAGCAGGCCTACCAGGTCCTGGCCCAAAGCGAAGAATATGCGGGCCTGGCGGAAAGCTACCTGGGTCAGCCCAAGCCAATGGAATTTACCGGACTGCAACCACCGCTGGTCGACGGCGTTCAGCTAGGCCCACACGCGACTAGCCTCGATGTTTCCATGACCGTGACGCGAATCGGTGACGTGCGATACGTCGAATTCCTCAATCCCCCGGAGACCATGAGCGAGGACGACCTGACAAGAATCAAAAGAGAACTTCAGGACACGCCATTCAGACCGAGCCTGAAGCAGGGCAAGGCGGTCACCACCGAGGGATTTATCTGGCAACACGTCATCCGGATCGAGCCTGATGAAGAGGCTCGACCCGAGGAGAGAACCTCATGAACATCGCCAAATGGATCTTTATCGTCAGCCTGGTCGCCGTGTTGGCGGCCTGTGCGATGCCGCAGCAACGCAGCGGCATGCCCTCAAGTTCAAGTTCCAGCTCGCAGAGTTCGTCGAGCTCGTCCGGACAATCCGGCCAGCAAAGCCCGTCCCAGCAGTCCGGGTCCCAGGGTTCATCTGGAAGCCAGGGCAGTCAGGGCAGTCAGGGCAGTCAGGGCAGTCAGGGAAGTCAGGGCAGCCAGGGAGAATCTTCCGGCGCCTCGTCACCGTCCGGCAGTGCCAGCGGAGGGGGCGGCATGACCGCAGGCGAGCAACTGCCATGGCCGTCGGCCGACATGGGTTCGGAATCCGGCGGCGGTCTTGACGACCAGTTCGAGGAATCGCTCGGCGATTTCGAAGAAGCCATGGCCGGAGGCGCCGCGGGCGCCGGCGGCGATGAGGAAATCGATATCCTCGACCCGATGGGTGGGGGCGGTTCGGACGGGCAGGGGGATGAACCGCTGTTCGAGGAGGGCGATCTCGGCGGTGAGGGCGGTTCGACGGAAAATTCAGCGATTGCCCAGCGTGCGGCGGGTGGTGCGCCCGGGGGCGGGGAATCCGAAAGCGGCGGTCAGCAGGGCGGCCAACAAGGCGGCGCACAAGGCGAAGGCGGTGATGAACAAAGTGAAGAATCCGGTGCCGAAGACAGTGCTGGCGGACAGGGGTCGGGAGCTGGTGGTGGCGCCCAGGAATCAAACCGGCAGGTCGGCGGGATTTCCGGCGGCAGCGAGCCAACCGAGGACGAAGTTATCCAGGTTCCGGAAGACATTGGCGATGGTCGCAACGACGATGTGGTCTTGAGGCAGATTCGTGAGGCGGCGATGAACGAGCGCGATCCGGTATTGCGTGAAAAACTGTGGGATGAGTACCGGCGAATCAGCGGTGAGAGGTGAAGGAATGCGTTTTTCCAGATGGCACAATTCCATGGTGAGACCGGCGCTGGCCCTGGCCGTCCTCGGACTCTGCCTGAACAATAGCCAGGCGGCGGTGGACAAGGTGACTACCTCCACCCTGCAGCCGATCAAGACGCCTTCCGAACCCATACCACCCGAAGCCCTGCTCGATGTGGGTATCCCACCGCTCGATGACGGACTGTACCTGACCGACGAAGACGACACGGTGTTCCCCGAAGTCCGTTATGCAGAATCCATCTATTTCGCCAACCAGCTCGCCAAGACCATGGAAAAGTCAGGTGCCTGGGGCGCGATCCGCGTCATCCCCAACACCGAAGTGGTGATGGACGTGTACATCACCGGCACGATTCTCCAGTCTGACGGCGAAACGCTCGATCTCGAGATCGAGATCTCGGACACCAGCGGCAAACAGTGGCTGACGGAGCGACACCAGCAAGTCGTCGGCAAATACACCTACGACCGGCGCCTGAAGCTGGCAGCGGATCCTTTCCAGAATGTATTTACCGACATCGCCAACCAGGCCTTGAGGGCGCGCGAAAAGATGAGCAGCGATGAAGCGGTTCGTCTGCGCCAGATCTCCGAACTGCGTTTTGCACGTGATTTTTCACCGGAAGCCTTCAACCAATACATCACGGAAGAGTCGAACGGGATTCTCACCATCGAGCGGCTGCCGGCCGAGGGCGACAGTATCCTCGAGCGTATCGACAAGATTCGCGAACGCGATTACCTGTATGTCGACACCATGCAGGATTACTACGACACCTTCTCCCAGCAGATGCATGTGCCGTACCAGGAGTTTCGTCGCGTGTCCTACGATTCTGTCGTCAAGGCGCGACAGCTCAAGAAACGTGCCAACCGGCAGATGATTGCCGGTGTCGCAGCGATCATCGCGGGAATCTACGGCCGCACCACGGCCGACAGCTGGATGCAGCTCGACGGCTCCGCAGCCACAGCCGCCGCCGGTGGTTACGTGCTCAAGCAGGGTCTGGACACCAAGCAGAAAGCTGCCGAGCAGACCGAGCGCCTGGCGGAAATGGGCTCTTCGCTGGAAGCCGTAATTGCTCCGCAGGTGATTGCCCTGGAAGACCGCACCATTACCCTGACCGGCACGGTGCAAGCCCAGTACGAGCAGTGGCGAGAACTGCTGCACCAGATCTACCAGCAGGAACGCACTGTTCCGGGTAGCCCTGCGGTCCAGCAGTCCGGCAGTCTCAACTAGTGCGCACAGGCCCTAACCGCTCTTGATGTCCGAGACCCGCCCGGCCAGCCAGTCCAAAGCCCAAAAGATCACACTGATCACCCTGGGCGTGCTGGCGCTCGGCACGGTATTCCTTCTGCCCACTTTCGTCAGTGAACCCTGGCTCACGAGCAAGGATCTGGAACGGATGGAGGAGCCGGCGCCGCCGCCCGAGGCCATCGCTCCATCCACGGCAGCAGAGCTCAAACGCTATCGCCAAGAGTCCCAAACCGTTCTGGCAGAGATCGTGATCAAGCGCGACCGCCTTCGGGAGCGCGGCGTGGAGCGCTGGGCCGCAGCAGATTTCCACAATGCCCTGGGCAAGGTGGAAGTCGGGGACGAGCAGTACAGTTACGGTAACTATGATCGTTCTCTCGCCTACTACCGTGAGGCTCGTAGTCAGCTGGCCCAGCTCGAAACGTCGGGCCAGCAGAAGTTGTCGCAGGCCAAATCGGAGGCGTTGGCTGCGATAGACGCGCTCAACCTGAACGTTGCGAGGGCCGCCAGCGAATTGGCCCAGGCCATCGCGCCAGATGACCCGGAGGTGGGCGCCTTGGCGGCACGGGTCGAGACCCTGGAAGACGTATCCACCCGTATCGAGGCCGGCGATCATGCGCTGGAACGAGACCGGTTCGAGCAGGCACGCCAAGAGTACCGCGCTGCGCTCAACCTCGATCCCGCTCATCCCAGGGCAGCCAAAGGGCTGGCTCTGGCGCAGCGGGAGATCACCGGGGGCGCATTTCGGCGCCAAATGAGCCGGGGTTTTGCAGCGCTGGAAAACGGTGAATACGAAGCCGCGCGAGCCGCATTCCGCAGAGCAGGGGAGATTGACCCGCGCAATCCCGCAGTGGGACAGGCCCTGGCCCAGGTAGAAAACATTGAATCACGGGGTCAGGTCAACGACCGGCTGGCCCAGGCCCTGGAACTCGAGGCCACCGAGCAATGGGCGGAAGCAGTCGCGCTCTACGAGCAGCTTCTGGCCGAAGACGAGTCACTGGCCGATGTCAAAGCCCGATTGCTGCCGGCTCGCATCCGGGCCGATCTCGATGCGCGTATCAGCCGCTACATCGAAGAGCCGCTGCTGCTTTCGACCAAGTCCGAGTATGACAAGGCGCAGGTTACGCTGCAGGACGCCAAGGGCATCGGCAACGCCGGGCCGCTGTTGCGTCAACAAGCGGCCCAGCTCGAGCAGATCGTCGCCAGGGCCAATTCGCCGGTCAACGTCGTGTTCCGCTCAGACAACCAGACCCACGTTGTGCTCTACCGGGTGGCCGAACTCGGGCGATTCGAGCAGACTTCATTGCGACTTCGGCCGGGGAAGTACGTGGCGGCTGGAACCCGCAAGGGCTTCCGCGACGTGCGGGTCGAATTTACCATCACTGGCGAACCGCTGGAAAATCCCATCGTGGTTCGCTGCGAGGAGCCCATTGGATGAGGGTGGCAGTTATTGGGTTCACCTTCCGTCACCAAGACTCTGGCCCTTTCTGAACCATGGATGAGCAGAAGACATCGCGGCGACTGGTCGCCGCCGAATTCACGCCACTTGACAGTGGCGGGGCGCGGCACCGCCTGCGGATTTCGCCTCTCTATCTTGGCCTCGGCGCCGTGATTATCGTCACCCTTGCCGTGTTTGCCTACATGTTCGCCGCGCGAGCGGTCATTTTTCACCTGGACCCGGACAGCGCCAGCGTCTCAGTGAGCGGGCTGGCATTTCACATTGGCAACAACTTCCTGCTGCTGCCAGGAGAGCATCAAGTGGAGGCGAAGGCCGAAGGCTACTATCCGATGACCACCACCATTGAAGTCGGTGGTGATGGCACCCAGGAGATCGAACTGGCGCTCGAACCTCTGCCGGGCCGGCTGGAGGTGCGGTCCGGGCTCGATCAGATCGAGGTGTTCATCGACGAAACTCTGGTCGGCACGGCGCCGGGAGTCGTCGAGGAAATCGCGCGCGGACCGCACAACGTCGAATTTCGCAAGTATCGGTACTTTCCGTTGCGCCAGGAAATCGAGATAGAAGGGCTGGGACGCACGCAAACTGTCGAAGTGGACCTCGAGCCGGCCTGGGGGCAATTGCAAATCACCTCTCAGCCCGAGGGCGCGGAAGTGTCCGTTGACGGCAATCCCGTGGGCACCACCCCGCTGACGACTGAAGTTCTCGAGACCGGGACTGCGCTGAGCGTAGCCATGAGGGGGTACAAGACGTGGGAACGGCAGGTGTCGGTCAAGGCAGGGACGGCCGAGTCCTACCCCTTGATCGAACTCGTGGTCGCGGACGGCACCGTGGAAGTGCACTCCTCACCTTCCGGGGCGGCGGTGAATGTTGGCGGAGAATTTCGTGGTTCGACACCGGTAAGCGTCGAGCTTTCACCATTGCGCGAACACCGCCTGGAGCTTTTCCTGGAGGGCTATCGCAAAGCGGTCAGAACGGTGCGAACCGAGCCCGAAGGATACTCCAGGCTGGATCTCGACCTGCAGCCCATCATTGGACGGATTGAGCTCACGGTCTCGCCAGCGGACGCAGAAGTTGTGGTAGACGGCCGCACGGTCGGTAATGGCAGCCGCACACTCTCGCTTACTGCCAGAGAACATCGCCTGACGGTGCGCAAGGACGGATACGAGCCACAAAGCCAGACCATCACCCCGCGGCCTGAGCTCGATCAGTCTCTCGACGTTCGCTTGCTGACCGTCGACCAGGCCTATTGGGCTACCCGCCCGCCGCGCATAAGTTCTCCCGTCGGCACCAGTCTGAAGCTCTTTCGCCCATCCGACACCTTCATGATGGGCGCTCCCCGGCGAGAGCCCGGACGGCGGGCCAACGAGGCGCAACGACTGGTGCGACTGGAGCGCCCGTTTTATATCGGCACGCAGGAAATCACCAATGCCCAGTTCCGGCTGTTTCGCGCTGAGCACACATCTGGCGCCGTGCGCGGTAAAACCCTGGACATGGAAACTCAGCCAGTGGTCAATGTCACT
This sequence comes from Lysobacterales bacterium, assembly GCA_041584255.1. Classification (GTDB taxonomy): domain Bacteria; phylum Pseudomonadota; class Gammaproteobacteria; order Xanthomonadales; family SZUA-36; genus JAUIBE01. The sequence goes on along the minus strand of JBFHEJ010000015.1, from coordinate 3,056 downwards.
TGGCAGGAGGCCGCCTTGTTTTGCAACTGGCTGAGTCGCCAGGAGGGATTGCCTGCATTTTATATCGAGGAAGGCGGCCGGGTGGTCGGCTGGAATGCGGATTCACACGGTTACCGCCTGCCGACCGAGGCGGAGTGGGCTTTCGTGGCGCGCGTACGCCCTGGTGGGGAGACCTTGATGTATCCCTGGGGTACCGAGGTCTACCCGCCGCCCGAGGTCATCGAAAACTATGCTGACGAGAGTGCGGCCGACGTGGTGAGCTTTGTGTTGTCGAACTACAACGACAGCTTCCCTTCGTCGGCTCCGGTGGGTTCATTCGAGCCCAACCACAACGACCTGTATGACATGGGCGGCAATGCGTCGGAGTGGGTCCACGATTTCTATGAAATCCGGCCAGAAACGACTGAGGCCATGGTCGATCCGCTCGGACCGGAGGTCGGCGACCGCTGGGTCATCCGCGGCGGAAGCTGGGCGCGCGCGGCGCGATCGGAACTGCGCCTGGCTTTCCGTGAGCCCGGGCGTGAGTCCAACTACGAGACTGGATTCAGGATCGCCCGCTACGTTGACCGGCCAGGAGTTCAGCCATGAATCGCCTGTGGCTCGTGACGATCCTGCTGGTCAGCGTCCTGGCTATGGCGCAGACGCGGGAAGGTGATGACGCGGCCGATGGGACGTCGGAGGCTGCCGCTGCCGAGGCGCGGGTTGGCTCCGATGAAGCCGGAAGTGCGGAAAACGCGGGAATCCCGGCCACTGAGGTAGAAGTTGCTGAAGGCGCTCAGGCACCCGCCGCCTCGTTGGCCGGTGAAGCGGAAAACGCTGAAGGCGCGTTCAGTGAGGAAGACCTGATTCCAGCAGGTGTCGAGGAGCAGGCGCCTCCGGCGCCACCTGAGCAAACAGCCGACCCTGAGGAGGAGTTTACTCCCGAGGACGAAATCTCCGAGGACTATCCTGTCCCTCTACCGTCGGATATCTGAGCCTGGTAGACCGTCGTTGGGGCACACACTTTCACACAATCAGCTTGCTGCACAGATAAAATGAATATATGAAGAAAAACACCAATGAACTGTTCTTCCAGGTAGTCGCGCTACTGCTTGCCATCATTATTGTCCACGCCGTCTACGTCACGGTCGTGCGCCCCAACGCCGACAGCATTGTCAACCGTGCCACCGAAATTGCGGCAGCCGGGGGCGATTACGTCGTTCCGCGGTCATTCTGGGTGGTGATCAAGGATTTTGAGCAGGAAGCTTGTTTCGTGCTAATGCTGTGGGCGCTGTCAATCATGGGCTACAAAGCCCGTACCGCCTCGCGGGAAGGCAAGATGCTCGACATGCCTCTGGTTTCGGTGTCGGAAGGGACCCGCATCTTGCCTGGAGATGCAGGTCAGCTGGCGCGCCCGCTGCAGTCGCTACCCGAAAGCCAGCAGAGCCTGCTCCTGCCGCGGGCCTTGAGTACTGCACTGGCCAGATTCCAGGTGACCGCCTCGGTGCAGTCGGCTACCGACGCCGCGCATCAGGTTTGCGAATCAGAGAGCAGCCGGTTGGATTCCGAGCTGGCCATGGTGCGATACATCACCTGGGCCATCCCCTCCATCGGCTTCATCGGGACGGTGCGGGGCATCGGCGCAGCGTTGGGCCAGGCACACGAGGCCATGGCAGGAAACATAGCTGGCGTCACGGCCAGCCTTGGCGTGGCCTTTAACTCAACGTTTATCGCCCTGCTGATCAGCATGGTGGTAATGTTTTTCATGCACCAGCTCGAGTTGATCCAGGAGCGCCTGGTGCTGAATTCCTATGCTTTCTGTGAGAACCGACTGCTTCGGTTCCTGAAATCGGATTCCTGATGACGCGGGCCGCGATTGAATTCAATGATCAGTCGCTGCTGATCCAGTCAGAGGACGAAGCGCGCCACTACGAACCCGGTTACGCACGCCTCACCGAAGAGGGCGTCGTCAGCGGGGAAGAAGCACGGGCTGTGGCCTGGCGCGAGCCACAACACACGTATAACCAGTATTGGTGCCACCTGAATCTGACGCCGCTGGCCAACAGGCACCGCCACGCGAGGCACCATGCCGACATCGCCTTCGCGCAACTTCGCAGCTTGTGGCGCCAGGCGGAGTGCCCGGAATCTCTGGTGTTGCTGGCGCCTGGCAGTTTTACCCATGCCCAGCTGTCGTTGCTGCTGGGTCTGGTCAATGCACTGCCAGCAGAAACCGACGCGGTCCTGGACAGCGCCCTGGCCGCCTGCCTGGATATCGAGGAAGATACGCTGTTCGTCGACCTGCATATGCACGAGGCGGTGCTGACCGTTTGCTCCGTCGAAGGAGGCACGCTGCACATCGCCGATCAGGAAGTCTTTCCGGGCTCCGGTGTCAACCAGATCTACAATTCCGTTGCGCGGCACATCAGCAACCACCTGATCGAGAGCTACCGCTTCGATCCATTGCACGCCTCTGAAACCGAGCAGACCATCTACGACAATCTTCCTCATTGGCTGACCCGTCTTGGCTGGGAGCCGGATGTTTCGATCAAGATCGAATCCGAAAAGGGCGAATTGCCCTGCATCCTTCGCAAGGACGCGATCAGGCAGTTGGTTGGTGAGCGGCTGGCTGGTTTGCGTGCGTTCATCGCCGAATGGTCCGGGTGCCGGCTTGTCCTGGCCCATCAATCGGGTCTCCTGGCGGGGGTGATGGACGAGTTTACCGAGGCGAGGGTGAGTCGACGGTCGGCCTCGACGCGCAGAGCCCTGGCGCACTGCGCGGAAATCCAGGAGCAGTACGCCGAGCTGCGCCGAATCCGCGAATTGAAACGCGGCGTTTTAGAGGGTGGATCTGAAGCCCTGAACGGCGAGCCGCTGGCGACCCATCTGATGTGGGGGGAACAGGCCTTGCCACTGGACAGACCGCTGAGTTGTGGCATAGTGCTTTCGTCCGCTTCGCACGGACGTAACAGCCACGTGATGAGACTGGCCGACGTCCCTTTGCGCCCTTTGGCCGTCTCACCCACTAAGCAGGCAAAGAGATTGCCGTAGTGCTCATCGGCGCCGACGCGGTAGTAGGC
>JBFHEJ010000014.1:0-16633 GCA_041584255.1 Lysobacterales bacterium | reverse complement strand
CGGGCACCAGCCGCGACGGCGCCGACGTTGCGCTGGTCTCGATCGAGGACGAGAGGCCAAAGCTCGAACACCTGCTGTGCCTGCCCTACCCCGAGCGCCTCGCCGCGGCGCTTCGCGACCTCATCGAACAGGCCAGGCGCCCCAAGGCCGAAGAAATTGAACCACTGCACAGGGATCTCGGTGCCTTTTTCGCATCATGCGTCGAGCGCCTGCTAGACGAGGCCGGACTTGAGGCGGACAACATCGCCGCGGTCGGCTCACACGGCCAGACCGTTTGGCACGAGCCCCCGGAATCGATCCAGCTCGGCCGGCCGGAAATGATCGCTGCCGAAACCGGCATCACTACTGTCGCCGAATTTCGCACGGCGGACCTCGAAGCCGGTGGTGAGGGCGCACCCCTTGCGCCGCTGCTGCACCGCGCATTGTTCAAGCCGGAAACCGGGCAACGGGCCGTGCTCAATCTGGGCGGAATCGCGAATCTCACCATCCTCGACGCCGACGGCGGCGTGCGGGGATTCGATACCGGACCGGGAAACTGTTTGCTTGACCGCTGGATCCAGCGAAACGACGGTCGACCTTTTGACGCAGGCGGCCAGTGGTCGGCACAGGGCACGGTCATCCAGCCGCTGCTTCTCAGCCTACTGGAGGACCGCTGGTTCAGCCGTCTGGCGCCGAAGAGCACGGGTGTCGAGTACTTCAATCTGAGCTGGCTGGAACGCTCGGCAGAAATCGCTGCGTTTCCCCTGGCGGACGTGCAGGCCACATTGGCCGAACTGACGGCAAAGTCGATCACCGACGCCTTGCCGGAGAACGTTACGCAGGTGCTGGTCTGCGGTGGCGGAGTGCACAACCTGCATCTCATGGAGCGCCTGCGTGCCCAGCGCGCCCATGTGTCGTTCGAATCCACTGCAGCGCACGGCGTTGACCCGGACGCGGTCGAGGCGGTGCTGTTCGCCTGGCTGGCGCGTGAGCGGCTGGCCAGCCGTTCCATGGACACCACCTCGATCACAGGCGCCGCGCGGCCGGTGCTGTTGGGATCGATTTTCCGTGGCCAGTGATCGCTTTGAGAACCTGATGACCGACAGCGACACGCCAGGTCATACCAGGAATGACGGCCCGGACGAGGGGCCGGTGGGTGTGCCGCGCACGCGCGACTTCCATGGCATGCCTGCAGAGCGCGTCGACGACGGCTACCAGCGCATCGGGTCCCCGGCACAGGATTTCAGAGCGAGGCTGGCGAGGTTCGTCCTCGCCCTGTTTCGCTGGAAGCTCGGAGGACCGCCCCCGTTGCTGAAGAAATACGTCATCGTGGCCGCGCCTCACACCACCTGGGCAGACGGGGTCTGGATGCTGGCCTTCGCCTGGTCCTGGGGGCTGAACGTTCGATGGATGGGCAAAGCCTCGCTCGCCAGGGGCCCGTTGGGCTGGATACCGCGCCGGCTCGGAATCATCCCGGTCGAGCGCAGTGCACCACACAAGCTGGTGGCGAATATGGCAGAGCAGTTTGCCCGGCACGATGAGTTGCTGCTTTCCACTCCGCCCGAGGGGACGCGGGACAGGCGCGAATTCTGGAAATCCGGTTTTTACCAGATCGCCCTGGCAGCGCGGGTTCCCATCTGCCTGAGTTACCTGGATTACGCCGCACGCGAAGCCGGGTTCGGACCCTGTTTCATGCCCTGCGGCGAAGCCAGTGCCGACATGGACCGCGTACGCGCTTTCTACAAGGCCTCGTGGGGCAAGAATCCGGCACTGTTCACGCCTCCGCTTCTGCGCGAAGAAGTTGCGAGCTCCGATTCACGGGCAGGGAAGGCCGTGGCGCAGGATTGAGCTAGAACCGTACGTCCAGCCTGAGTTCCCACATGCGCGGGTTGTTGATATAGGCGGAAAAGCTGCCTTGCTGCAATATCGTCGGCGAAATAAAGGGTGCGACGATCTCGTCGGTCAGATTGGTACCGGTCAGCGTAAGGCCATAGCGATCGTCCGGGGAACGAACGCCCAGCGAGGCGCCGACCAGGGAATAACCGGACTGGCGTTGCTCAGGCTCCGGCCGCGAGCCGCTGATGGCCGAGCTTCGATAGCTGTAATTCAGGTTGTAATGGAGCAGGTACTGGGCATCGCCAATCAGCGATTGCCCGCTAAGCGCGGCCGCCACCTGCCACAGGGGTGATTCCGGCAGTGGCTGGCCTTCGAAAGGCTCGAGCGCCTGGTCGCGAAGGTCATCACCAAAGCGGGCGTCGATGTAACTGGCCGCAAGGTCGAACTGCAAGTCGGGCGTCAGCAGGGTGGAGGTTTCCAGTTCGACTCCGGAGGAAATCGCATCGGGGACGCTGAAGACCACGAACGCAAAGCCATTGAAGCTGTTGAGCTGGAAGTCGTCGAAGTCGGAATAAAACGCGGTCAGGTTCACGATTGACCGACCGTCGAACAGGGTGGAACGCAGGCCGATCTCGTACGAATCGACCGTCTCCGAGCCGAATTGGGAGTTGTCGATAACGATTCCTCCGGGGTCGGAGATGGACTCGCGATCGAGGTTGATTCCCCCTGACTTGTAGCCCCTGGAGTAATTGGCATAGACCGACACGTTGTCATTCCACACGTACTTTGCGCCGATAACGCCCGAATACTCGTCTTCGTCCCGGTCTACGTCGATGCTGCGGTTGTCGCAAACCGCGGTAATGAATGGCAGGAATTCGCAGACCGGCTCGTCGACGGATGGTGTGCCAGGCGCCGCGCCGTTGATGATGCTCACCGCGGATTTGTCGTCGTAGCTGTAGCGCAGGCCAGCGGTCAGCTCTACGTTGTCGTTGAGGTGATAAATGTTGTGGGTAAACAGCGCGTAGCCCTGGCTGTCCTGGCTGCCGACCTGGTTGATGCCCTGGTCGGTAAACAGACCCGGCGGGAGGCCGCCGCCGAAAAACTCTGCGAACTGGGTGCCGAAGCGGATGTCGCCGCTGAAATCGATGTTTTCATCAAACAGGTACAGCCCGACCAGCCAATCGAGTGGCCCGCGATTACCGGCCAGCCGCAGTTCCTCGGTCAGAACTTCAATGTCCGTCGTCTCCAGGTTGGGCCTAAGAATATCGGCGCCAACGAGGTCCAGGTCGTTACTGCGCTCGCTCTCGTAGTCGCGGATCCCGGTGATGGAGGTGAGTTCGCCCCAGCCGAGGTCCGCAACGATCTCCAGGGTCAGGCCCGCATCGTCGAGTTCCTCTGACGGGTCGGTGTTGTTCTGGGTCTGCCGATCGTCGAGCTGATAATCGGGCTGCAGGAAAGCCCCCAGGTCATTGAGCCCCAGGCTGGCACCCGGCGTTCCGGGCGGTACACCCAGCAGGCCACTGGCGACGCCCAATTGCGAAACTGGCCCCATGATCAGGGGCATGCTGATGTTTCCGACCTCATCCAGGCTGCTGTAATCGGCGATCAGCAGTGCTGAAAAGCGGTCGTTTGGTTCGTACAGCAACTGCCCCTTGAACGCGAAGCGGTCGCGGTCATTATAGAAATCGCTGTCACGGGTCGTGGGGTTGGCACCCGGACCCAGCTTGTCGAGGATGCCGTCGCGCTGATGAGCAGTGACCGCCACGCGGTAAGCCAGCCGGTCGTCGCTGACCGGGCCGGTGACGATTCCGGTGAAGCGGGTAAGGTTGTAATCACCCAGGGCCAGTGACGCCGCCCCGCCAAATTCGTATTCGGGCCGGTTCGAGAAAATACTGATCACGCCGGCCGAGGTGTTTTTGCCAAACAGTGTGCCCTGGGGCCCGCGCAGGACCTCCACGCGCTCGACGTCCACCAGGTCCTGCAGCGCCTGTCCGGCCCGGGGTCGAAACACACCGTCGATGAACATCCCCACCGAAGATTCGAATCCGAGGTTGACGCCGTCGGTACCCACACCGCGTATCCGCACGATGGTCTGCGTAGCATTGCCCAGGGTGTTGATGATGACGCCGGGTGCCACGCGCGGCAGATCGGCGACTTCGTAGACGCCTCTGTCGAGCAGGGATTCACCAGTGTAAGCGGATACTGCCAGGGCCACGTCCTGCACCGAGGTGGGCCGCTTGTTGGCCTGGACGATCACTTCCTCGAGGACGTTTTCGTATGGTTCAACCGTGTCGGCGACCACCGCGGTCACCAACGACAGCCATGACAATCCAATGAGTGGTATCAGGCATTTGCACATGCCGCTGCGCCTTTTTTTTATTGTTCTTGAGTTTATACGATCTTTCTGGCAAATGGGTGAATTACTACGAAGCGCGATCAGCCATTCCAGCCAAGCTCCCGGAGCCCTGCAATGAATGGTTCCGCCACGGCCGGGTCGATCTCGCGAAAGTGTTCGGCATTGAAATCAGGCACATCGTCCAGGAGTTCCTGCAGCATCATCTTGGCCTCTTCGATACGTCCGCTCATCTTGACGGTCAGTGTCCTGCCGAGGTGCGGCCATACGTGACCACGTTTCAGGGTGATCGAATGATTGAACAATCGCAGGGCCTCGTCGTGGCTGCCAAGGAAGAAGTGGCAAAAGCCTTCCTGGTTGGTAATCAGCCACATGTTTGGATTTCTCGGGCTCAATCGCTTGGCCAGCCTGAAGTGATCGAGCGCCTTTTCAAACTGCCCCGAGCGGAACAGCGCAAAGGCCGCAGCATGCCAGGTAGAAGCACTGGCAGGATAAAGTTCGAGCGCCTGGCGGCAGAGATTCACCGCCTCCTCGTAACTTCCGTCGTCGATCAGACACATTAACTGCGCCGTAATCGCCGGCAGCGCCCTCTGATCGATCTGCATCGCCACCCGCGCACGCTCCCGGGCCCGAGAACGCGATGCATTCGCCTCCTCGTCAGTCATGCTGCCGCGATGGTTGAGCAGGAGGTGCATCTCCGCCATGGCGTGTCCCGCTACTGCATGAACCAGTTTCGGGTCCCTGTTCCAGGCCGCTTCGTACGCGGCGCGCGCCTCGAGCAGCTCTTCATAGGTATCCTTTTCGAAGTGCGACAGGCCGCGAAGATAGAGATCCCAGGCCTCCAGGTCGTCGGTCGGCTTGGAATGTGACCGGCTGATTTCCTGTTCCAGCACTTCTGGCTCGATCGCGCCAATGATCCGCTGGGTGATTTCGTCCTGCAGGTCGAAGACATCCTCCATTTCGCCGTTGAAGCTTTGCGCCCAGATTTGGTGACCCGTGTGCGTGTCTGACAGCTGAGCGTTGATGCGCAGCCGGTTTCCCGCGCGCCGAACGCTGCCGCGGAGCACGTAGCCAACACCCAACTCCCGCGCCAGCCGTCGACGCGAAACGCTGTCGCCCTCGTAGTCCCGGGTAGAATCACGGGCAATCACCGGAATCGTCCGCCACGACTGCAGGCCGGTGACCAGTTCTTCGGTCAAACCGTCCGCGAAGTAGGCATCCTCTTCGCGCGCGGAGCTGCCCTTGAATGGCATCACCGCGATCGCCGCCCGCCCACTGAATCCCGGAATGGGTTCGGAAACGTCAACCGTCTCCTTGTACCCGGAAGCGAGTACCTGGACCGCGCGCAGCAATTTCTGCCTGAAGCCCTCGGCCGTGAGGTTACTGCGGATGACTGCCTGCTGGCGGCTCAAGGCAAACTTGAGGCCTGGAGGAAGCGCCGTCTCCTCGCGGTGAATGACGATGACGGGCTTGCCCGAATCAAGCGCAAAGTGGATTTCGTTTGCGACGTTACTCGATTGGACCGAAGCCGGCGAAGCAAACAACAGCATGCCCTGGCTGCGGTCGATGGTATCTGCCAGGGTATGCAGCCAGTCGGCTCCCGGCTCGATCCCCTCGTCGTACCATATGTTAATGCCCTCCGCTCTGAGCCATTCCAACTGCTCGTAAACCCAGTCCGCGTCCGAATGCGCATAGCTCACGAATACGAAATCGGAATCGCCCTTGTAGGCTTCAAAAGGAGGCTGCCGGGCCATGGAGAATCAATGCTGTACCGCGTGGAAACCGCGCCATGGTAGCATGGCATTCCCAACAACGTGGGTAATGAGGGGAGTGCAATGAATACCGCAGGTCAAAAGACCCGACGCGGGCGGTTGCGCCTGGTCCTTTGGATTCTTCTTGGCGTGGTCGTGCTCAGTCTCGGCTACTGCTCATTGGTGCCGCCGCCGGCCAAGATCAAGTTCACTTATCCTCAGGCGGAAAAAGATCGGCAGCTAACCGAAGCATTTTGGAAGTATTACCAGGCGCAGGACACGGCGATCGTCAAGAATGCCGATTGCGGAGACGACCTGGCGCACGACATACCGGGCAGCCCCTATACGGCCGAGGAACTCAAGCAGAAGCGCCGAGCGGCTACGACGGCGCCACCCGCCTCCAGCCACGCCGAGACCGACCTGATCTGCCGCTTCGAAGACTACCTGCAGCAAAACCCGTCCGACCCGCAGGCCACGGTCATCCTCAGCGCCATGTACATGTGGCGGGTGCAGAAGAATGTCGAGCCGGTGGCGACCGAAGTGGATCTCCACGAAGCCCGCCACCATGCCAACCAGGCAGTGCTCGTAGGCAACGAACTGGCTTCGGGTTTCTGGGCCTCGCCGACGATGCTGCTGGGGTTCATGACCGATAATGAAGACTATAAAAAAACAGCCTATGACGCCCTGGTCGATCACACACTGAGGTTTGCCAGTTTTCACGGTTATATCGAGGGCGCGGTGCTAAGCGGAGTACTGACCCCGGAACACAAGGACTACAAGTGGGCCGCCGTATCGTTCATGGAAAACCTGGAAACCTGTTTCTTCGGCAACAAGATGCGCGGCGTCATCGAGCTCCCGCAGGGGATGAAGATGAACAATCTCGTCCTCAACGCTGTTGCGGCTGTTGCCAAGCTGACCGGCCGGCCCTGGTGCTATAACAACGACGCCGCCCCCTTCAATGTCCAGGGCCTGTTTCTCAGCCAGGGGGATGCCTACGCCAAGGAGGGCAAATTCGAGCTCGCCAGGGTGGCTTACCAGAACGCGATTGACAGCCCCAACTCGGCGAATTGGCGCTACACGGACGAGATGCGTTACCGCATCGCCAACATGGAAAAACTGAAGCCGTTGTGGATCCGGGACAGCGGTAAGTTCCCGGTGCCCCAGGACCCGCCGCCGATGATCTTCCAGGCCGAGTGGTACTGCGCATCCTGCCACCAGCACGCCGCCAACTACCCGGACACCTGACAGCCTTTCAACGAGACAAAGAACCATGGATAAAAAGCAACCTCGTATCGTGATCGTCGGCGGCGGGCCATCCGGGCTGCTGACCGCACACTATCTGCAGAAAAACGGCTACCGGGACGTCTGGGTGCTTGAAAAGCTGGGCCGTATAGGCGGCCTGGCGGATTCCATCACCTTCAACAACCGCAGCTTCGACCTCGGCGCCAACTACATCACCCCGGCCTACCGGGAAATTCGCAAGCTGGCCAAGGAACTGGGCGCAACGACCTATGCAGAGCGCCCATTCATTGCCATGCGCTTGCCGCTCGACGATATGCAACACGGCAAGGCGGAACTCGGCTCCATCGTCGCCGGCATGCGCCTGCGCAAGGACGGCAAAAGCAAGGTGCCGTTGTTGAGCTTCGCCTGGGCCAACGTCCGCTATATCTGGAAGCGACACAAGCTGCGCAAACTGCTCGATGGGCCGACCCTCGCCGGCGCAGAAAAAAATGAGGAGATGAGCATTCCCTTCATCGACTGGCTGGAGCGTAACAAACTGATGGAACTTTACGGCGTGTTCCTGCTGCCAGTGAACCTGATGGGCTACGGGACAGTGGAGACGACGCCCGCGCTCTATCCGCTCAAGTTCATGACCCTCAAGACCTATATTCCGATGCTGATCAAGGAGACCCCGGTCATTGGCAACGTCTCGCGCTGGCCGCGGCGTTTCACCGACGGATTCCAGCGCTTCTTCGACCGCCTGTCCTGGCGCCTGAACGTGCGCCTCAATATCAGTATCAGCAGCATTCGCCGCGACGAGCATGGCGTGCATATCCGCTATGAACAGCACGAACAGATCCTCGACAGGGTGCGTTCGCATGCAAGGGAGATGCGAGCGGACCGCCTGATCCTGGCCTGCCCACTGACCTCCGACGTGGTGCATGACCAGTTGTCGCTGGACATTGCGCCCGGGTCCAGTGAGGACGAACTCCTCTCGAAGGTCCAGTCGCTGTCCTACTGCATGACCACGCGACATGTCCGAGGCGAGAATTTCGATGGCAAGGATCCGCTGGCGGCCTGCTACCCGCAGCCCGAGATTTTTACCGTTAAGAAAGGCGTTCCCCCGGATGAATCCAAGCCGGCATACCCCTGGGGCGTGGCCAAGCAGTGGAACGACAGTGATTTCGTCCAGTTCTATACGCGGATAGCATTCGAGGATTTTCACGACGCCACCGAGGCTGACGTCGAGACGCTGGTTGAGAGGGGCGTGGAGGACGTGGTCCGGGTCATGGGCGGCACCCTGGTCGCCCCGGACGAAAGCTGGTCGACCTACAACCGCTTCCCTTACTTCCAGCATGTCGACTGCGAGGCCATCAAGGGTGGCTGGTTCACCAAGCTGGAGGAACAGCAAGGCGTGAACAACACCTATTACGTGGGCGGCGCCACCAATTTCGAACTGGTCGAACCCATCGCCGAATATGCCAAGAACCTGGTCGCCCGCCATTTCCCGCCGGTCCGGGACTAGCCTGAACGGTGGCTGCCCGGCCAGGCACGTACAAGAACCTTGTCTTCGAGGGCGGGGGGCCGAAGGACGCGGCGTTTGCCGGCGCAATCCAGGTTCTCGATGAACTGGGGCATTACGAACGCGTGGAGCGCGTCGCCGGGACTTCCTCGGGTTCGATCACGGCCACCCTGCTGGCCTGCGGGGCCGGCAGCCAGGGCCTCTATGAAGCCGTCGAGCACACCAACTTCCGGAAATTTGTCGCCGACAAGGGCGGAGTGATCGGCGACGCCTGGCGCATGTTCCGCCACTGGGGCCTGCACACCGGCAACGGGTTCGTGAAAATTCTCAAGCGGAACATCGCCGAATATGCCGGCGATGCCTCGCTGACCTTCGCTCAACTGAACGGCATGGCCCGAGCAGACCCAAAGCGGTTCAAACAGCTATCGGTAATCGTCTCCAATCTTTCGCGACAAAAATCGGAAGTGTTCGACGCCGATCGTACGCCGGACTTGCCCATCTGGCAGGCGGTGCGTGCTTCGATCAGCATTCCGCTGGTGTTTGAGCCGGTGACAATCGACGGGGACTGCTATGTCGATGGCGGCCTGGCCTGGGTCTACCCGCTGGACCTTTATGACCGCACGGTCGTTGATCGGGACGGCAACACGATCCACGAAAGAAATCCCGAAACGCTTGGCTTTCATTTCTACAATAAGGGATCAGACGGCCAGTCTGGAGACATGAAAATCAATTCGATGCGCGATTACTTTTTATCGATGGTGGACTTTCTGATTCGATCCGGAAATCGCCTCCACCTGCACCCCCACGACCAGAGCCGGACGGTGAACATCGATGATCTTGGTGTGGGCGGCGGTGATTTCGGAGTCTCGAAAGCGATGATCAACAAGCTGATTGATAATGGCCGGAGTGCCATGAGGACATTCCTTGACCATGCTGCTTAACCTCATCTGGCTCGTTCTCGGCGGTTTCGTTGTGGTGATTGCCTATTTGCTGGGTGGTTTGTTGCTGTGCATCACCATCATCGGCATTCCTTTTGGCCTGCAATGCTTCAAGCTTGCCGGCCTTGCGTTTTCGCCATTCGGGCATGAAGTGGTGGAAACCGAACCGCCCGGCGGCGTGCTGGCCATCATCATGAACATCATCTGGATCATCCTGCCCGGCCTCGAGCTGGCGCTGTTCCACCTGGCGATGGCGGTGCTGCTGGGCATCACCATCATCGGCCTGCCGCTGGCCGCCCAGCACATCAAGATGGTGCGGCTTGCGATACTTCCTTTCGGAGCGACTGTACGCGAAATTCATTGATCACCTGCTGACTCGCAGGTATTCGAGAGAGCCTGCGCGCTGACAAGCGCGCCTCCAGGGCACACAGCGAAATAATTGCGCCCGCATTGGCTTCCGGCGAACAATGGTTGTTGTACAGTAGAGCTTTGGTCGGGGGTCGTTATGCAAGGCTACCGTCAAGTTACGGACTGGTTGGGCGACCATCCAGAAGTCATCGCGGTCCTGTTCGTTATCGTCGGCTGGCTGATCGCCCGCCTCGCACGACACGCCCTCGGGAAATTCATTCCGTGGATCAATCGCCGCGCGGCCCGTATGGGCACTGCCCGCGGGCCGCTGGTCACGCCGGTATTTCAGAGCACCATCGAGCTCGCCGCATTCTGGGGCATCCTCCTCACTGCCCTGGCCGCCGCGCTTTATCTGCTGGGCGGCGGCGGCATGTCCGGATGGCTCGATCGGTTCGTCGCGGTGGTGCCGCAGTTCCTGGTTGCCGTGGCGATCCTTGCCGTCGGACACCTGCTGGGCTTGCTGGCCAGCAGTCTGCTCACACGCTACGCCACGGGTCGAGAGCGCCAGGCTCTGCCCGCCATGGCCTATGCCGTGATCATCGGCACGGCTGCGATTACCGCCGTCGAGCACCTCGGTCTCCAGGTCACGTTCCTCACCCAGTTCCTGCTGGTGATCGTTGCGGTATTCCTGGCAGGCCTGGCGCTGGCCTTCGCGCTTGGCGCCAGGACCCTGGTTTCCAACCTGGCGGCGCAAGGCGAAATCCAGCGCTACCAGGTCGGTGACCGGCTCCTGATCGACGGGGTGGAGGGAACGGTGGTCGAGATCCACCGCACCGGTGTGGTGCTGTCGACTGTGGAAGGCATGGCGGCCGTTCCGGCGCACAAATTCGCCACGCTGACCGTTATCGAGAAGCGGCGGGAGACAAGCGAGGATGGGTAAGCGCCTGCTGCAGGCGTTTGCGGTCGAGGAACCGGACCGGTTCGCCCAGCTTTTGAGCAGTTCACACGACCTTGAAGAAGCCGTCGAGGTTCTCAATGGCATCCCGGACGGCAGCGAGGGCGAAGTATTGACGCACCTCAAACCGGACGCCGCCGAGCGCCTGCTCAACGGTCTACCCGATGAGCTGCTGGCGACATGGCTGGGCAATTGCCCGGCGGATGTCGGTCGCCGACTGATTGGCCGGCTGGGTCCGGATCGCAGTGAACAAATCATTCAGAAGATCAACAACGCTTCGAAGCGACGGGCGCTGCGTCGACTGACAGCTTTTCCAGCAGGCAGCATCGGATCGCTGATGCGCGGACAGGCCATGGCCATCTCCGAGGCAATGCCTGCAAGTGAAGTCGAAACGCTGCTGAGCGAACACCACCTCGCCAGCCAATGCCCATTGATCGTGCTGGGAGCAGACGATCGGGTAATGGGGGTACTTGACCTGGTGGCTTTCATCGGCAACCAGGATCCGCACGCGCCGAGCGGCGACTTCTACAGCCCCGTCAAAGCCGTTCACGCCGAATCGCCACTGGACTCCCTGGCGGGTCGCGATGTTTGGCAAGGCTGTGCTGCATTGCCGGTGGTGGACCACCACCAAAAGCTGGTCGGTTACATCACCCGCTCACAGGTCGAGGAAGCGCTGGGATCAGCCAGTGGCGGCAGTATTTTCCTGGATTCTGCTATCGAGTTGTCGTCGCGTTACCTGCAGTTCCTGGCGTTTGTAATGACGCTCATCATTTCACGCAGGACGGAGCCATGAGTATTCAAGCCACGCTAAGCAACGACTATGTCGTTCGCTATCCCGGCCGGTCAGCCCGCCTCATCGAGTCATTGAAACTTGAACAGCAAGCCGAAGAACTTGCCGGGCTTGAGCCTCGTTCACTGGTTGCTCTACTGGATCAACTGCCCCCGTTTCGCGCCGGGCGGGCGTTTGAAGGACTACCCCCTGAGGCGCAGCAGGAGGTTCTCAACCTGGCTTCTCCGCGCCTCGCCGTGGTGCTGCTCTCGCAGCTCGAAGAAGATGCGCGCAGCGCGGTGATGGCAGCGCTCGAGCCGGCGCTCAGGGCCGACATCGAGTACCAGCTCGCATTTCCGGAAAACAGCGCCGGCCGGTTGATGGACGGCGCGTTCACCTCGTGCCGCGCGACCATGACGGTGGCGGAGGCCATCGCAGAACTCAAGGCCTCAGGCATTCGACGGGCGCGAACCCTGTTCATCGTCGATGACGAAAGCCGACTGACGGGTCGCATCGACGTTCAGGACCTTGCCACGGAAGACGACGCAGTCCCGCTCAAGCGCATCATGCACCCGGTGGAAGCCGCACTCAGCCCACTCGACCAGCGCGAAGAGATTGTTAAAACCCTGGAGCAGTACCGCATCGATGTTTTGCCCGTGGTTGACGCAGACGGCAGGCTGATGGGCGTCGTGCGCTATGGCAGCCTGTTCAGCGCCATCGAGGCCGTGGCCACCGCAGATTTGCAGAAGATGGTGGGTAATGCCGAAGAACGCGCTCTTTCGACGCCCGGCTTCGCGGTCAGGAAGCGACTGCCGTGGCTGCACATCAACCTGCTCACGGCCTTTCTCGCGGCCGCGGTCGTTGGCCTGTTCGAGAGCATCATTGCGCAATTCACTGCGCTGGCCATTCTTCTGCCGGTGGTGGCCGGGCAGTCAGGCAATGCCGGCTCCCAGGCACTGGCTGTGACCATGCGCGGCCTGGCGCTGCGGGAGATCGGCCTGCGGGAGTGGAAAAAGGTCCTGAACAAGGAAGTCGTGGTAGGGCTGGTCGACGGTGCCGCCCTGGCCGTCACCTGCGGCCTGGGCGTGCTGGTGTGGAGCAGCTCGATTGGCCTGGCGATCGTGATCGGCGTTGCCATGGTGCTCTCCATGCTGGCGGCAGGCATATCCGGCGCCGTGGTGCCGATTGCGCTGACGCGCATGGGACAGGACCCGGCGACCGCCTCGTCCATTATTCTCACGACGGTCACCGATGTAGCCGGCTTCTTCTCTTTCCTCGGAACGGCGACGCTGCTGTCCTTCCTGTTGTAGTCAGCGCACGGAACCGGTTTCCGATCGCAGGCCCTTTTTCTGCGAAGGTTACGGGTTTACGTGGACCTGCGATCCCAGGGCGCCACCTTGAACAGCATCAGCATCCCGGGTATCGCCAGCGCGGTGCACAAAAGGAAGAACTGGGTGTAGCCGATGGCCTCGATGATGAAGCCGGTGCTGGCGTTGGCCACCACCCGGGGGATGGCGAAAAGGCTCGAGAACAAGGCGAACTGGGTGGCGGTAAAACCGAGGCTGGTTTCGCGCGCGATGAACGCGGTCAGTGCGATGGCGCCAAGGCCAACCCCAAGGTACTCGGCGCTGACCATGGCAAAAAGACCGGTCAGGGTGGGGTCGGAAACGCTCAGCCAGGCGTAACCCAGGATGGTCACCATCTGAACCACTCCGAACACCCACAGCGCGCGATTGATGGAGAGCTTCAGCATGATGATGCCGCCAAGTGCGCCACCTGCGATCGAGGCCCACAGCTTGGCCACCTTGGCCACCGAGCCGATCTCGGTCAACGAATAGCCCATGTCGATGTAAAACGGCGTTTCCAGCGCGACGGCCATGTTGTCGCCCAGCTTGTAGAGGACCACGAAGGCCAGGATGGCCAGGGCAGAAGCCACGCCGCCTTCCCGTGAAAAAAACTCCCGGAAGGGCTCAACCACCGCCTGTTTCATCGTATGCGGCGCCAAGGCGTCGTCGCTGACTTCCCGGATGACCAGGGTCGTGACGAGGCCCACGCTCATGAATGCCGCGGTCACCCAAAACACCGCCGCCCACGAAAGGTGGTCGGCCAGGATCAGGGCGAGCGCGCCGGGAACCAGCGAAGAGAGGCGATAGGCGTTGATGGCGAAGGAGTTGCCCGTGCCGAGCTCATCGTCCTCCAGCAGTTCACGCCGGTAGGCGTCGACCACGATGTCCTGGCTGGCCGAGAACAGCGACACCAGGAACACCAGCACGACGATGCCCTGCAACGACTCCGCGGGGTCGAAATGGCCCATTGCGCCGATGGTGAGCAACAGAGCCACCTGGGTGATCAGCGCCCATCCTCGCCGCCGTCCCAGGAACGGCGGCTTGAAGCGGTCCATGACGGGCGACCAGACAAACTTCCAGGTGTACGGCAACGAGACCAGCGAAAAGAGACCAATCGTGGCAAGGTCGATCTCGTTGCTGCGCAGCCAGGCAGGAACGAGTTGGATCAATACATAGAGTGGCAGGCCCGAAGTGAAACCGAGGAAAATGCAGACCACCATCTTGCGGCTGAGGAGTATCTCCTTCCAGCCTCGCGGCGCCACGTCCTCGCGCCTGGCGCTCATTGCCCTTCCTCAGCCAGGTCGAATTCGTAGTCCATGATCAACGGTGCGTGGTCTGAAAAGCGCTTGTTCTTGTAGATCTCGACCGATGCTGCTTTTTTGGCGATCGCCGGTGTGCAGACGTGATAATCGATGCGCCACCCGGTGTTGTTGTCCCAGGCACGTCCGCGGTTCGACCACCAGGTGTACTGGTGCTCACCGGGCTCGATCGTGCGAAACGTGTCCACCCATCCGGCCTCCTCAAACAGTTCCGTCATCCAGGCCCGTTCCTCGGGCAGAAAACCGGATTGCTTCAGGTTGCCGCGCCAGTTCTTGATGTCGATTTTCCTGTGGGCGATGTTCCAGTCACCGCAGATGATGTACTCACGCCCGTCCTTCGCCATCACCTTCAGCCGGGGCATCAGGTGGTCCATGACCTGGAACTTGATTTCCTGGCGCTCTTCGCTGCTGGAGCCCGATGGCATGTACAGCGATACCACCGACAGATTGCCGTAATCGGCTTGCAGCCAGCGACCTTCACTGTCCATGAGCGGCCAGCCCAGGCCGTAGTGCACGCGATCGGGTTGATGCCGGCTGTAGATCGCAACGCCGCTATAACCTTTGCGTTGCGCGTCGTGATAGTAGGCGTGGTAACCCAGCGGATAAAAATCGCGGTCCTTGAGGTTGGGATGCTGAGCTTTGGTTTCCTGGATGCAAACAATGTCAGGTTTTCTGCGCTGCATCCAGGGGAAAAAGCCCTTGCGGTGCGCCGCCCGAATGCCATTGGCGTTGAGGGTGATAATACGCATGAGTCGGCGATGGTAGACGGGGTCAGACTAAAGTGCCACAAAAGTTGGGGTCGGAGTAATGTGCCAGAGTAAAATACTGTGGCACTTTACTCTGACCCCATCCCTATGCAGGACTACAAGCAAAGATTTTTTGAACTGGCGCTGCGCAAAGGCAACCTGAGGTTTGGCGATTTCACCCTCAAGTCGGGGCGGGTCAGTCCCTATTTTTTTAATGCCGGTGGTTTCGACGACGGCGAGTCGCTGGCGACGTTGTGCGATTGTTACGCCGACGCGATCACGGACTCCGGCATCGAGTTCGACATGTTGTTCGGACCGGCCTACAAGGGCATTCCACTGGCGGCCGCCACTGCCGTGGCTCTGACGCAAAGGCACGGGCGCAATACGCCTTTCGCCTACAACCGCAAGGAAGCCAAGGATCATGGCGAAGGCGGCGTGATCGTTGGCGCTCCGCTGGCCGGGCGCGTGCTGATCATCGACGACGTCATTTCGGCCGGCACATCGGTGCGTGAATCCCTGGAACTGATCCGCAACGCCAAAGCCAAAGTGGCCGGCGTCGCCATCGCCCTCGACCGCCAGGAACGCGGACAGGGCGAACTGTCCGCCGCCCAGGAACTGAGTCGTGAACACGCGGTCCCCTGTATTGCGATTGCCACGCTCGACGACCTGATCAGGTACCTGGCCGACGCCCTGCCCTCGGGTAAGCGGCGGGGTGGTAAAATGGCTGGCCAGTCTGATGCACCGCAAGTGCACCAGCAGATCGACCTGGAAGCGATCCGGAGTTACCGCCAACGATACGGAGCATGACATGAAGAGCAATGCAAGACAGAAAGGATGCTGGACACCGGTGCTCACCGTCTCGGCGGCCGTTTTCCTGCTTGCCGCGAGCATGCAAAGCGCCACGGCACAGAAAAAGGTGTATCGCTGGGTGGACGAGGAAGGAAACGTCCATTACAGCGAATCGCTCCCGCCCGACTGGCAGGGAGAGGCGCACGACGAGATCAGCCACCAGGGCATCGTAACCGACCAAAACGTCAGTCGAATCCCGGAGCCCCCCGAACCAGAAACAGAGCCCGATCCGGATCTCACCAGCGGCAAAACGCCACTCCCAACAGACAAGAGCGGACTGCCTCGCCCCGAGCCCCTATATACCGACGCCGAGAAGCAAGCGCGCATGGACCGCTTGCTGATGCTGCGCTACAAGTCCGAAGAGGAACTGGTCGATGCCATGCAGCTGGAAATCAACCAGCTCAAGTACGATGAAGAACTGCTCAACGCTACCCGCGAAAGTCTCCGTTCCAGCCTCAGGTCGAACATTGAATTGGCCGGACACAGACAACGCGCCGGATTGCCAGTCAAGCCGGAGACCCTGGACGAGATTGCTCGCACGCGGTCAAGGCTCGATGACAATGAGCGCTCGCTCCATGGCCTGAAAGTCAGGGAAGAAAATATCCGGGCGGACTTCACCCGTGACCTGGAGCGCTACCGCAAACTAGTTGAAATGTACTCCGAAGAGCAAACCGGTTGACAGCGACAGCCCAGATCGAGGG
>JBFHEJ010000013.1:0-17346 GCA_041584255.1 Lysobacterales bacterium | reverse complement strand
GCCGACATCTTCCTCGGCGTATCCGCCGCCGGTGTCATGACCGCAGCCATGGTCAAGACCATGGCCGACAAACCGATCATCCTGGCGCTGGCCAACCCCGAGCCGGAAATTCGCCCTGAGGTGGTCAAGAAAGTCCGCCCCGAGGCCATCATCGCCACCGGTCGCTCGGACTATCCCAACCAGGTCAACAACGTGCTTTGTTTCCCCTACATTTTCCGAGGCGCGCTGGATGTTGGGGCGTGTGTCATCAACGACGAGATGAAGATGGCCTGCGTGCGGGCGCTGGCCGATCTCACGCGCAAGGAAGTGCACGTGGCGGGTGCAATGGGCGACGACGATCTCATTTTCGGGCCGGACTACATCATCCCCAAGCCATTCGACCCGCGCCTGTTGGTGCAGCTCGCGCCGGCAGTGGCAAAAGCCGCCATGGAAAGCGGGGCGGCAACGCGTCCGATCGAGGACATGGCCGCCTATGTCGAGTCGCTGCAGCAGTTCTTCTATCGAACCGGCCTGCTGATGAAACCGGTATTCGATGCCGCCCGCAAAGACCCGCGGCGCGTGGTCTTTGCCGAAGGCGAAGAGGTCGTTGTGCTGCGCGCCGTGCAGACCATTGTCGACGAGGAGCTGGCCAAACCCATCCTGATTGGGCGGCCGGCGGTGGTCGAAGCCCGGATCAGCAAAGCCGGCTTGCGACTGGAACCGGGTCGCGACTTCGAGCTGGTCAACCCGGAGTCCGATCCGAGGTTCTGGGACTACTGGACGACCTACCACGCGATCATGGAACGGCGCGGAATTTCACCGGATGCCGCCAAGGCAATAGTTCGTACCAGAACTACTGTGATCGCGGCGCTGATGGTGCATCGAAACGAGGCCGAAGCCCTGATTGCGGGTGTGGTCGGCCGGTACCGCGAGAATCTCCATGATGTACTGGACGTCATCGGCATCCGCGAAGGCGGCCGCGTGGTTGGATCACTGGGTATCCTCAACACCGAGGACGGGGCGTACTTCGTTTGCGACAACCACGTCAATCCCAATCCCAACGCCGAGGAAGTGGCGGAGATCACCGTCATGGCGGCCAACGTTGTGCGTATTTTCGGAATACGCCCACGCGTGGCCCTGTTGTCGCATTCCTCCTTCGGCAGCCACGAAGACGAGAGCGCGGTCAAGATGAAGAAGGCGCTGGCCCTGCTCCACGAACGTGAGCCCGAGCTCGAGGTGGACGGAGAGATGTCGGCCGACATGGCCCTGGACGAGCGTTACCGCAAACATGTTTTTCCCAATTCACGGTTGCACGGAGTTGCCAACCTGCTGGTCATGCCCGACCTGGATTCATCGCACATCGCATTCAACCTGTCCCGGGTCATTGCCAAGGGTGTGGCCATCGGGCCCATTCTGATGGGCGCCGCCCGGCCCGCGCACGTGCTCACTCCTTCGGCTACCGTGCGCCGCATTGTTAATATGACGGCATTGGCGGTGGTCGACGCGCAGTTGCACGAGCGCGAGCAGCAGCTGGCCAGGGGAGAAGACGGATGAACGACGACAACAACAATCAGGCAACCAGGGTAGCTGCCTCGAGGAGCGACGCTGACCCCCAGGAAACCGATGAGTGGCTTGAATCGCTGCAAGCCGTCATCGAACACCAGGGGCCGGAGCGTGCGCATTACCTGATCGAAAAGATGGTGGACTACACCCGTCGTTCGGGCGGGCATTTGCCGTACGACGCCACCACTGCCTACATCAATACCATTCCGCCCAACCTCGAGGCCCGCAGCGATGGGGACAACGAGTTGGAATGGCGCATCCGCTCGATCATCCGCTGGAACGCTATGGCTATCGTGGTCCGCGCCGGCAAGCGTGGCGGCGAGCTTGGCGGCCATATCGCCAGTTTCGCGTCGGCAGCGACGCTCTACGACGTCGGTTTCAATCACTTTTTCCGCGGGCCAGACCACGAGGGTGGCGGCGACCTGGTCTACATCCAGGGGCATTCCTCACCCGGCATTTACGCGCGCGCCTTCCTCGAGGGCCGCATCAGCGCGGACCAGCTGGATCGTTTTCGCGAGGAGTCCGAGCCCGGTGGTTTGAGTTCCTATCCCCACCCCTGGCTGATGCCGGATTTCTGGCAGTTTCCCACGGTTTCGATGGGGCTCGGGCCGATCATGGCCATCTACCAGGCCCGGTTTCTCAAGTACCTGCACAATCGCGGATTTGCCGACACCTCGGACCGCAAGGTCTGGTGTTTCATCGGCGATGGTGAGACCGACGAGCCCGAGTCGCTCGGCGCCATCTCCCTGGCGGGGCGTGAAAAGCTCGACAATCTGATCTTCGTGATCAACTGCAATCTGCAACGGCTCGACGGCCCGGTGCGCGGCAACGGCAAGATCATCCAGGAACTCGAGGGGATTTTCAGGGGTTCTGGCTGGAATGTGCTCAAGGTCATCTGGGGTTCGTACTGGGATCCGCTGTTTGCACGCGATACCAAGGGTCTGCTGCGCCAGCGCATGGAAGAAGCGGTCGACGGCGACTACCAGAATTACAAAGCCAAGGGCGGGGCGTATACGCGTGAGCACTTCTTCGGCAAGTACCCCGAGCTCAAGGAAATGGTCGCCAACATGTCCGATCGCGACATCTGGCGACTCAACCGCGGTGGGCACGATCCGCACAAGATTTACGCGGCCTATCACGCGGCCACAGAACACCAGGGCCAGCCCACCGTCATCCTGGCGAAAACCGTCAAGGGCTACGGCATGGGCGAGGCCGGCGAAGCCCAGAACATTACTCACCAACAGAAAAAGATGGACGTCGACTCGGTCCGTCAGTTCCGGGATCGCTTCAATGTACCGATTCCCGACGAGGACCTGGCCGAGGTGCCCTACTACCATCCCGGCGAAGACAGCGACGAAATCAAGTATCTGAATGCGCGCCGCGCAGCCCTTGGCGGACCGTTGCCGCAACGCCGTCATGAAATCGAGGCGCTCGAAGCGCCGCAATTGAAGGCATTCGAAACCCTGCTCAAATCGACCGGTGACAGGGAGATCAGCACCACGATGGCGTTTGTCCGCACTTTGGCCATCGTCCTGCGCGACAAAATGCTTGGCCCAAGGGTCGCCCCCATCGTCGCCGACGAGGCCCGCACTTTCGGCATGGAGGGCATGTTCCGCCAGCTCGGCATCTACTCTTCCACCGGCCAGCTTTACACGCCGGTCGATTCAGACCAGCTCATGTTTTACAAGGAGGACATGAAGGGCCAGATCCTGCAAGAAGGCATTACCGAGGCTGGCGCCATGTCTTCCTGGATCGCAGCGGCCACGAGTTACGCCGCCAGTGGCGAGCCCATGATTCCCTTCTACATCTTCTATTCGATGTTTGGCTTTCAGCGCATCGGTGATCTGTGTTGGGCGGCCGGCGACATGCGCGCCCGCGGCTTCCTGATCGGCGGCACCGCAGGCCGCACCACCCTCAATGGAGAGGGCCTGCAACATGAAGACGGCAACAGCCACATGATGTCGACCATGGTGCCCAATTGCGTGTCCTACGACCCGACATTCGCTTACGAGGTGGCTGTGCTGGTCCAGGACGGCCTGCGCCGGATGCTCACGGAGCAAGAGGACGTTTACTACTACATCACCGTCATGAACGAGAACTACGGCCACCCGGAAATGCCCGAAGGCGCCGAGGAAGGCATCAGGAAGGGTCTGTACTTGCTGAGTGAAAGCACCGGCGGCGCATCGTCCGATGACCGATGCGTCCAGCTCATGGGGTCCGGGACGATTCTGCGTGAAGCCATCGCGGCGGCCGAGATTTTGGCGAAAGACTTCAAGGTCAAGTCCGATATCTGGAGCGCGACCAGTTTTACCGAGTTGAAGCGCAACGGTGTCGACTGCACGCGCTGGAACCGGCTGAACCCGGACAAGGATCCGCGCATTCCCTGGATCACGGAGCGCATGAAGGACCGGCCGGGGCCGGTGATCGCCGCGACGGATTACGTGCGTGCCTTTGCCGATCAGGTGCGGAGTTTCGTGCCGCAGGATGACTTTACCGTGCTCGGCACCGACGGATTCGGTCGCTCGGATACCCGCGAGAAACTGCGACAATTTTTCGAAGTCGACCGGTTCCATATCGCCTTCGCTGCCCTGACTGCCCTTAACCGCCTCGGCAAGGTGAAAGACAGCGAACTGACCGACGCCCGCGAGCAGCTTGGGATTGACCCCCAGAAACCCAACCCGGCAACCGTCTGACATGGCTGACAGGATCGAGATCAAGGTACCCGATATCGGCGACTTCGAGGACGTGCCCATCATCGAAGTGCTGGTTTCCGAGGGCGATGAAGTCAGCGAGGAGCAATCGCTGATCACGCTTGAGAGCGACAAGGCGACCATGGAGGTTCCCTCGCCCGCGGCCGGCCGGATCGTGGAGATGCGCGTCAAGCTGGATGACACCGTTTCGGAGGGCGATGTTGTCGCCATCGTGGAAGCTGGTGAGAAAGCAGACGCCAAAGACACAGAAGAGACCAAGGGCGCGGAAGAAAAGAAAGACGCGGAAGACGCAGAAAACATAGAACAGGAAAAGGCGAAGGCCGCAAGAGAAGAACCTGCAGGAGCAGCGCAGGCAGGTAGCGCTGGAGCGGGTTCCGGCGAAGCCGAAAAAAGCGCCAGCAATGCGCCGGCGCGCGATTCCAGCCGTGAAAGCAGCGCTGCAGCTGACAACAAGGCCGCGATTCCGGGGCCATTACAGCCACCCGCCCGCGGCCTGCCCGCAGTAGACCCGGGCAAGGTTCCTTACGCCAGCCCCGCCATTCGGCGCTTTGCGCGCGAGCTCGGGGTCGACTTGCTGAAGGTCAAGGGCAGTGGCAAGGGCGAACGCATCGTTCGGGACGACGTTACCGCCTTCGTCAAGTCCGCACTCAGCAAGCCGCAGCAGGGCGGTGGCCAGCCCTTCGACCTCCCGCCGCCACCCAAGGTCGACTTCAGCAAGTACGGTGAAACCGAGAAGGTCGAGCTGACCCGCATCCAGAAACTGTCTGGTCCCAACCTGCACCGCAACTGGGTCAGCATTCCGCACGTTACCCACCATGACGAGGCGGATATCACCGACATGGAAAACTTCCGCAAGTCGAGTTCGGCCGAGGCGGAGGCGCAGGGGTTCAAGCTCACGCCGCTGGTGTTTCTGATCAAGGCCAGCGTGGCGGCGTTGCGCAAGTTCCCCGATTTCAATGCCTCGCTCGACCCCTCCGGCGAGTTCCTGGTGCGCAAGAAATACTTCAACATTGGCATTGCTGTCGACACCCCCGGCGGGCTCGTGGTCCCGGTGCTTCGCAATTGCCAGGCCAAGGGCATCATGGAACTGGCCAAGGAATTGGCCGAGATCAGCGCCAAAGCCCGCGATGGCAAGCTGACCCCTGCGGACATGTCGGGTGGCTGCTTTTCCATTTCGAGCCTCGGCGGCATCGGCGGCACCGGGTTCTCGCCGATCATCAACGCACCCGAAGTCGCCATCCTCGGCGTGTCGCGCCATAAGATGCGGGCGGTCTGGGATGGCGAGGCGTTCAAGCCACGCCTGATGCTGCCGCTGTCATTAAGCTACGACCACCGCGTCATCGATGGCGCGTCCGCCGCGCGGTTCACGCGCTACCTCGCGAGCCGGCTCGAAGATCTGCGCAGACTGACACTTTGAAGCGAATTTTCTATCCATGAGTGAGAAGGTCGAAGTACGCGTCCCGGATATTGGCGATTTCGAAAACGTGCCGGTTATCGAAGTGCTGGTCTCCGAGGGGGACAGCGTTGAGAAGGAGCAGTCTCTGATCACGTTGGAGAGCGACAAGGCGACCATGGAGGTGCCGTCGCCGGCCGACGGCGTGGTCGAATCCATGGCGGTCAAGCTCAACGACGAGGTCAGCGAGGGCGACCTCATCGCCACCATCACGACCTCTGCGGGTGAAGAAAACGCCAGGGAAAAAGAAAAGAAGAACGCGAAAGACGAAAAGGGCGCGAAAGAAGAACCTGTAGATGCGAGCAGCGCGCGAGGGGACGAGGCTGACGAACCGCAAGCCTCCACCGGCGTTGAAGAACACGACTACGACTACGATGTCGTCGTCCTCGGCTCCGGCCCGGGTGGCTACACCGCGGCCTTTCGTGCCGCCGACCTGGGGCTGAAAACAGCCCTGGTCGAACGCTACCCGACATTGGGCGGTGTTTGCCTCAATGTCGGCTGTATCCCTTCCAAGGCGCTGCTTCATACCGCCGCCATCATTGACGAGGCGGCAGCGATGGCGCACCACGGGGTCAGGTTCGGCGAACCGCAAATCGACCTCGACAAGCTGCGGGAATTCAAGGACGGCGTGGTCGGGAAGCTCACGGGCGGCCTCGCCGGAATGGCCAAGAAGCGCCATGTAGAAGTGATCGAGGGCACAGGCAAACTGGCGGGCTCGCACGAACTCGTGGTCGAAACTTCAGAGGGAAATCGCAATGTAACCTTTGCCAACCTGATCATTGCGGTCGGATCGCGGTCCATCGAACTCCCCGGCATCCCGCACGATGATCCACGTGTTCTGGATTCGACCAGCGCGCTCGAGCTCGCGGATATTCCCCATCGTTTGCTGGTCATCGGCGGCGGCATCATCGGGCTCGAGATGGCCTGCGTTTACAGCGCGCTCGGCAGCGAAGTCACGGTGGTGGAATTGCTGCCCCAGTTGATGACCGGCGCCGACGCTGACCTGGTCAGACCTCTGCAAAAGCGCATTGCCGATCGCTACCAGGCCATTCACCTGCAAACCAAGGTCACGAAAGTCGAAGCCTCGGACGATGGCCTGGTGGCGCATTTCGACGGCGACAAGGCGCCCGAAAAAGAGACCTTCGACCGCGTTCTCGTTGCTGTAGGCCGCGCGCCCAACGGCAAGGGCATCGGCGCTGACAGCGCCGGGGTTGAGGTTTCCGAGGGCGGTTTCATCGCAGTCGACAAGCAGATGCGCACCAATGTGCCGCATATCTTCGCCATCGGCGATGTGGTCGGTCAGCCGATGCTGGCGCACAAGGCCACCCATGAAGGCAAGGTCGCGGCGGAAGTCTGTGCCGGCGAGAAAAGCGCCTTCGAGGCCCGGGTGATTCCATCCGTGGCCTACACCGATCCGGAAGTTGCCTGGGTCGGCGTCACCGAGGCCGAAGCGAAGGACGGCGGTGCCGACTACGGTGTCGGCAAGTTTCCCTGGGTTGCCAGCGGACGCGCCCTCGGCAACGATCGTTCGGAAGGCCTGACCAAGCTGATTTTCGACAAAAAGACGAATCGCATCATCGGCGCAGGCATTGTCGGGCCACAAGCCGGGGACCTGATCTCTGAATGCGCCCTGGCAATCGAGATGGGGGCGGAAGCCGCCGACATTGGCCTCACCATCCACCCGCACCCGACGCTGTCCGAAACGGTCGCCTTCGCCGCCGAGGTCTTCGAAGGCACCGTCACCGATCTCTACATCCCGAAACGCTGAGCCTCCCCTGACACCCAAAATTTCCACCATCCGCGACTTCACACGCGCAACCGCATGACTGCTTTCCGGCTTTCATCGGGCGGCACGACGTGCTCCCCTCGCGCCTCTGTCGTTTTGTGGACACGCTCATGACAGCCCGTCCATGGGCTACATTCGCTAGCTCGCCGTCCCTGGCTCGCTGACCAGTCACTCGTTCGGCGCTCGGCGCCCTCAAGGCAGCCGCAAAGCAGTCATGCGGTTGCGCGTTAAGGCCACGCCCGTCATCGTCCTTCAGGCTCGTTGAGAGCGCCGAGGGGTGCGTGAGCGACAGCGTAATTTCGCATGGATGCGAAATTAGCCCATCCAGTACAGGGACGTGCTGTATGGGCGTGCGCTCAAAGCGAAAAGGCCCGAGGGGAGTCGCGCAGCGACCGTTCGATCGAGACCGAAGGGCGGTGACCGGTGTGGCTCTTGAGAGACCAATTGTCGAAGGCGGCGGCCAGAGAGGGGTGTTAATGGATGACCACCAGAGTCACCGCGGTGATGACGACGGCGCCGAGGAGATTTAGGACGAAGCCGTTGCGGGCCATGTCGCGGATGGTGAATTTGCCGCTCCCGTACATGATGGCGTTGGGCGCGGTGGCGACCGGCAGCATAAACGCACAGCTCGCGCTCATGGCGGCAGGCACCATCAACAACATCGGATCGATCCCGGTGGCCCGAGCGGTCGCTGCCAGCAGTGGCATTAACAGACTCGAAGTGGCGGTGTTGCTGGTCACCTCCGTCAGGAATGTCACCACCAGGCAGACGCACAGGATCAATAACCAGGGCGGCACGTCGGCCAGCGCCGAGAGGTTGCCGGCGATGATGTCGGCAAGCCCGGTTTCCACGAATGCGCTGGCGATTGCGATTCCGCCGCCGAACAGGATCAGCACGCCCCAGGGAATTTTCACCGCCGAATCCCAGTGCAGCAGCCTTCCTCCCTGTCCATCCGGCATCATGGCCATGGCCACCACCGCCAGAAGCACCACGGAAGCGTCATTGGCCTGGGGCAATCCGAACAGCGCGCTCCACCCACCCAGGGGCTCTTGCCGCGTCATCCAGGCGAGCGCGGTGAGCGAGAACATGATCAGCACGCGCCTTTCGTAAGAAGTCCATTGTCCCACGACCGGCAGCTCGACCGGGCGGCTGAGGCGAATTCCCCGCGTGAGCCACAACCCGGCCAGCGGCACAAAAAGAACGACCACGGGAATCCCCCAGGTCATCCAATCCGGGAAGCTCGGCGTTTCGCCGAACTCGTTGCCGTAGACCTGCATAAAAATCAGGTTGGGCGGCGTGCCGATCGGCGTGCCGATGCCGCCGATGCTGGCGGCGTAGGCAATGCCGAGAAACAATGGAACAGCAAGCTTTGTTTCGCTTCTGTCCAACACGGCGAGTGCCACCGGCAGCAGCATCAGGGTGGTGGCCGTGTTGGAAATCCACATGCTCAACACCGCAGCCGCCGCCATAAATCCGAGCACGAGACCTCGCGCGCTAGCACCGCCGAACAGGTTCACCATGTACAAGGCAATCCTGCGGTGAGCGCCCGAGTCCGCCATCGCGGTTGACAGGATAAAGCCGCCGAGCAGCAGCAGGATCAGGGGGCTGCCGTAGGCCTGTCCGACCTGCGCGGGGGTCAGGATTCCAAGCAGAGGGAAAAGGGCCAGGGGCAGCAGGGAGGTAAATGGAATCGGGATTGGCTCGAAGATCCACCAGACCGCGCACCACAGGGTGACGGCTGCGGTGATGGCCGGGCCCATTGGCCAGGCCAGCACCTTAAGGATCAGGAAGAGGGCGAGGGCCAGAAGTGGGCCGGCGGCGGTCAGCCAGGTGCGTATAGAAGAATTATTGATATCTTTCCCTGCAATTGTCAGAGGTAGTTCGTGTTTGACCTACAGCAATGCGAATTGCCGTACGGTGTCGTATGATAACCGTAGAAGCAGCCTTCTCGAGGGATACCAGCTGCGGGCTGGCAACCGCCGCCCGAGCAGGTATGATTGGGATCGCTCCAGGAATCCACATTCTCCACCAGGGACTCATTAGATGATAAAGCGTATCGTCCTTCTGCCTCTCCTTGTCATTGTTTCATTCAACACATTTGCGTTTCCGACAGAACCTGCCCGTAACAAGGACGGCAGTATCGTCACCGGTGTTTTGACTGCTTCTTATGACCCGCTCAACCAGGTGTTCCCGTTGCCGGTCAACCTGCTGTTCCAGGGTACACGCGATGGCACGCTGAATACGGATGTTCTGCTGGGCGCGGATCCGACCGATTTCGGCAATCCGTTTGTGGCGCTCGCGGCCATGGACGGGTTCAGCACGACGGAACGCTGGGTCACCAGTTTCCGGGATTTTCCGGGCGCACGGGGCGCGATTGATCCAAGCTCCGTCGTGGCGGGCCAGTCAGTGCGCGTGTTCCAGGTGACATCGCAAAATATTGTCGTGCCCACCGGGATCATTCGCGAACTGACGCCCGAAATGGATTACACCGCGGCCGCCATTACGCCGTTCACCGTCGGCATCATTCCGCTCAGGCCCCTGCCGGAGCTGAGCAGTTTCATGGCCGTGCTGACCAATGACATTCGCGACGTCAACGGCAACGACGCCACGCCGGACCAGACGTATTTCCTGACCCAGCGCCGCACGCCGTGGGTCGACGCCAACGGCAACAGCACCTACGCGCTGGTCAGTAACGCCCAGGCGCGGGCATTGGAACCGCAGCGCCAGCTCACAAATGCCATGGAGTCCGTCGCTGCGACCGGCGGCGTGAACCGCGACGACATCATTCTGAGTTGGACGGTACAGACGCAGTCGATCACGCCGGTAACAAAACTGGTGCGCAGCATCGCCCAACCGGCGGATACCACGATATTACCCACGGGACTCGACACCAGCGCGATTGGCCTGTTCGGCCTGGCGAACATCCATGCCGGAATCATCACCCTGCCGTACTATCTTGGCGTGCCCAGCGCTACAAATCCTTTGGCGCCGCTGACCCACTTTTGGACGGCCGAGCCGGGCGCCTATATTCCGCCCTTCAATCAGCTCGGTTTTGATCCTAATTCGACCCATGTCACCGTATACAATCCCTTCCCGGTACTGACCGACATGCAGACGGTGCCCGTGCTGGCGACTTCGCCCAGCGCTGCCAGCGGCATGATTAAACCGGAAGCAGGGTGGCCGACCGTGATCTTTGGCCATGGTCTTGGTGGCAACCGCGCACAGTTGCTGCGCATCGCTGACACCCTGGCTTCCCTCGGTTTTGCGATGATCGCGATCGACGCGCCCCTGCACGGCATTACGCCCCAGGACGCCGCCTTGGCTGCGCTTTACGTCGAAAACACCCCGTTCGCCCCGATTGCGAATGAGCGCACTTTCGACGTCGACTACGTCAACAATCAGACGGGTGCGCCAGGCCCCGACGGCGTCGTCGACCGATCCGGCACGCACATCATCAACCTGCAAAGCATGCTGACGTCACGCGACAACGCGCGGCAGATGAACGTCGATCTTTCAGTGCTGGCGGTATCCGTTCCGTTCATCGACATCGATGGTGATGGCCTGCCAGACCTCGATGGTTCGAACCTCCATTACCTGGGAATTTCCATGGGCGCCATCCTCGGCACGCCATTTGTGGCCGTGGAGCCCACCCTGTCGAGCGCGGCGCTTTCAGTCGGCATGGGAGGCATCGCCCGCGGCCTGAACGGATCGCAAGCCATCGGCCCGGGCATTCGGGCAGGCCTGGCGGCAGCCGGCGTAGTCGAGGGCACAGTCGAGTTCGAGCAGTTCTTCACGGTGTTCCAGACCGTCATCGACTCGATGGATCCGGTCAATTGGGGCGCGGAAGCAGCCTTGAATCATCCCGTGCTTTTTCACGAGGTGATCGGTGACACGGTGGTGCCCAATTTTGTACTGACCGCACCATTGTCCGGCACCGAGCCGTTACTGCGCGTGATGGGTTTGACCAGCTACAGCACCACCCAGTCGAGCATGGATGGCCTGCGACTCGCCGGCCGCTTCGTGCCGCCCGCGAGCCACGGCTCGCTCCTGAGTCCCGTGACTTCGCCTGCAGCCACGGTCGAGATGCAGGGTCAGGTCGCCTCTTTCTTCGCCACGCGGGGGGAAATCGTGGTGGTGATCAACGAGTCCACCATGGTTCCGGTGCCGCAGCTATCGGCTGGCGGTGCTCCGTTGGTGGTCCAGCCCTTTGCCGGAGGCTCGGGGCAGGCAGCAGGGACGTACAGCCCCAGAACCATTGACGTCAATGCGGGGAGGCTGGAATGAGCAACATCATGCACAC
This sequence comes from Lysobacterales bacterium, assembly GCA_041584255.1. GTDB lineage: Bacteria > Pseudomonadota > Gammaproteobacteria > Xanthomonadales > SZUA-36 > JAUIBE01. The sequence goes on along the minus strand of JBFHEJ010000013.1, from coordinate 5,554 downwards.
ACCCGGCAACCCGACTTCCCGTGAGGATACCCCGATGAGAACAGCCGCCTACATTGGCCGGGCCCTGAAGGCCCTGCCGGGCACAATCGCTCTGGCACTGATGCTGGGTTTCGCAGGCCCGGTCCACGCAATTGAAATTTACAACGGTGAATTGACCGGCAGCTTCGACACCACCATCAGTTACGGTGCCACCTGGCGTGCCGAAGATCCTGATCCCGAAAATCTCGGCAAGGCATTCTACAACCCGGCGACTTCGCTGTTGACCAATGCCCAGCAGCGGGATCAGCTCGGACGCTGGTCCGTGAACAACGACGACGGCAACCAGAAGTGGGATGGTGGCGACCTCGTTTCCAACGCCATCAAGCTGACTTCGGAGCTGGACCTCACATGGCGCAACTTCGGCGGCTTCCTGAGGTTCAGTGCTTTTTATGATTTTGAATACAGTGACCGCGACGATCTCTCCAAGGCCGCCGAGGATCGCGTGGGTGAAGACATCCGGCTGCTCGATGCCTACATCTGGGGCAATCATTCCGTTGGCAACAGCTTCCTGACCTGGCGCCTGGGCAAGCAGGTGGTGAGCTGGGGCGAATCCACATTTATCCAGGGTGGCATCAACATCATCAATCCCGTGGATGTATCCAAGCTCCGCCTTGCAGGCTCGGAACTCAAGGAAGCGTTTGAAGGCATCAACATGATCTGGGGATCGATCGACCTGAGCGACGCCCTCGCCGTTGAGGCGTTGTACATGTTTGAGTACGAGGAAATCATTCCGGACCCGGCGGGCACATACTGGTCCACAAATGACATCGCAACGCCCGGCGCGAGCTACGGTATGCTCAACTTCGGAACAGTACCCCAGCCCGTGCTCAACCAGGACCTGTACTCCACGGTCTGCCTGCAGGGTAATTTTGCAGCGACGGACCTGCTGGGTGGAGCTGCAATCGCGGCGGCCGGCTGTTCAGCCTCCATTCCGCGCATCGCCACGCCCGATGTCAGTGACAGCGGCCAGTTTGGTGTTGCATTTCGTTACTTTGCAGAGCAGCTCAATGGCACGGAATTCGGCTTCTACTACGTGAAGTACCACAGCCGACTGCCGCTGATCAGCGGGTTTGCGCTGACCGCGAGCCCGAGTCCGCCGCAACCCGTGGCCCTGGAATATTTCACCCAGTATCCGGAGGATATCGACCTCTGGGGTGTGAGCTTCAACACCAATATCGGAACATGGTCGCTGGCCGGTGAGGTCAGTTACCGACCGGATACACCGGTGCAGATTGACGATGTGGAGGTCCTGTTTGCGGGACTGTCTCCGCTCAACCCACTGATCCCGGCCCCAGTATTGCGGTTCAACAGCCAGCTCGGCGATTTCCAACCAGGCGAATTCGTACAGGGCTTCGAAGAGCACAGCATGACCCAGGTGCAGTTCACACTGACCAAGCTGTTCGGTCCCAACAACCCGATCAAGGCCAACCAGGTCGCGTTCGTGCTGGAGGCGGGCGTCAATCACACGGATCTGCCAAGCAAGGACTTCCTGCGCTTCAACGGCGACGGCACCGATACCGGCGGCGGGCCTGATTTCCTGACCGGTGATTTTCGTAACCCGCAGACCGAGCCGGACGGCTTCGCCGACGACACGAGCTGGGGCTATCGCCTGCTGTTCCGTCCCACTTATAACAACCTGATCGGTTCGTGGACGGTCAGCCCCCGCCTCGGGTGGAGTCATGATGTTGACGGAACCACTCCAGGGCCTGGCGGGTCATTCATTGACGGCCGCAAGCAATTGACGGTGGGCGTCGCCTTTGACTACCTCAACGAGTGGAACATCGATATCGCCTACACCGACTACTTTGGCGGTGGCCGCTACAACGAACTCAGGGACCGCGATTTCATCTCGGCCAGCATCAGCTATTCATTCTGATTTCCGGAGGAATCTCCATGCGCAAGTCCATGCACGCCAATCTTCGCTGCGCTTTGACCGCGGCGCTGATCCTCGCTGCCACACATACTCTCGCCGGGCCCAAACCGGACGAGATCAATCGCCTCAGTGAGGATCTGACGCCGATGGGCTCCGAGCGGGCCGGCAACGCGGACGGGACGATTCCTGCCTGGACCGGGGGTATCACTGAACCACCGCCCGGCTACAGCCCCGGCGATCATCACCCGGATCCGTTTCCCGGTGATCAGCCGTTGTTCCGCATTGACGGCAGCAACTATCAGCAATACGCGGACCAGCTGAGTGTGGGCCAGAAGGCTACGCTCGAAAAATATTCCGATACCTACTACATGAACGTTTACCCGTCGCGCCGCACTACGTCGTTCCCGCAGCGCGTATACGACATGACACGCGAGAATGGCAAGACCGCCGTTTTGGCGGAAGATGGGGAAGGTGTTCTCAACGCCGCGGAAGGATTTCCGTTCCCGTTTCCGGAGAACGCTTACGAGCTGATGTGGAACCACAAGCTCAAGTTCAAGGGCACCGGCGGCACGCGGTACAACAACCAGGTCGCCCCCACGCCCGACGGCAAATACTCGGTCACCGTCATTCGCGAGGAGCTCCTCGGCCTTTACTACAAGGTAGGCGTGACCGTCGAGGACATCAATAACGTGCTGCTGTACTTCTTCCAGGAGGTCGAGTCACCGGCGCGGCTTGCCGGCAACATCCTGCTGGTTCATGAAACCCTCAATCAGGTTGAGCTGCCGCGCCAGGCCTGGATTTACAACCCCGGTCAACGCCGTGTTCGCCGTGCGCCCAATGTCGCCTACGACAATCCGGGTACCGCTTCGGACGGGCTGCGCACCAATGACATGACCGACCTGTTCAACGGCGCCATGGACCGCTTTGATTGGTCGGTGGTGGGCAAGAAAGAACTTTATGTGCCGTACAACTCGTACAAGGCGCATGCGGAAGGCATCGAACCCGACACCTTCGTTCGCCCCGGTCACCTCAATCCGGAACTGATGCGTTATGAGCTCCACCGGGTGTGGGTGATCGAGGCACGATTGAAAGAAGGCATGCGGCATATCAACCCGCGCCGCACGTACTATCTCGACGAGGACAGCTACCAGATCCTGCTGACCGACCACTACGACGCGCGCGACCAGTTGTGGCGATCATCCGAGGCTCACTGCATCAACTACTATGATGTGCCGACATTCTGGTCGACGATCGAAACACACTACGACCTGCAATCAGGCCGCTACGTGGCGCAGGGCTTTGACAACACCTCGCCGGTGAACACCTTCAACGTCGAGATGGAGCCTTCCCAGTTTACGCCCCAGGCGCTGCGTACGCGCGGCCGCAGGTAATTTGCGGGCCCCGAGGCCAAATTAGGACATGAACTCGGGCGGCGTGCTCAGGCGGTGCTTTCCGTTTTTGCTCGCGTGGACGATATCCGCCGTGGCCCAGGATGGCGGCGACGGGCTGGATATCGAATACGCCGAGATCCAGCCGCTCGCCACCCGGTCCGTGCTGCTCGACATCACCCGTACCGACGCTGGCCGCATGGTCGCGGTCGGTGAGCGCGGGCACGTCATCTTGTCGGACGATGGCGAGACCTGGCGCCAGGCCAGGGTGGTGCCCACCCGTTCCACGCTCACTTCGGTCGAGGCATCCGGACGGCGTCTGTGGGCGGCGGGCCACGATACCGTGATCATCACCAGCGGCGACGGCGGGGAGACCTGGACCCGCGAGTATTTCGACCCGGAGCGCCAGCAGGCCGTGATGGGTCTGCACTTTGTCGACGAGCAGAACGGCGTTGCCATCGGCGCCTACGGGCTGTACCTGACCACCGACGACGGTGGCGAGAATTGGTTAGACGGGGCGGTCGACGACGAAAACGAATTCCACCTCAACGACATGGTGCGTTTCGACGACGGCCGTCGCATCATCGCCGGTGAGGCCGGATATTCCTACCGCAGTTTCGACGACGGCGAAAGCTGGGAGCCGCTCGACCTGCCATACCTCGGGTCGATGTGGGGTGCTGTGGCGGTCCGCAACGACTGCGTTATTTTTTTCGGCCTCCGCGGGCACATCTTCGAAAGTTGTGATTTTGGCGACTCGTGGGAAGAGCTGACCGTGGATACGTTGTCGAGCCTGTCGGGGGCTGCGTTCGACCGTGGGAAAACGCTCATCGCCGGCAACAGCGGCGCCCTGTTGATACGCGACGGCGGCAGCCCATTTACCGTGCGTGAGCACTCCAGCGGCGTCGACTTCGCCGCGGTGCTGGCGCTCGGAGATGGCCGCTTTATCCTGGTTGGGGAGGACGGCGTGCATCGCTATCCCGAGGCCGCAGCCGAGGCCGCCGCAGATGCCGCGGAGGCGGGGCGATGAGCAATCCCAATCCAGCACCGGCCATCAATCCCGGCATGCTGCATCAGCTTGCGACCTTCCTGATCAACTACCGCTACGGCGTGGCCGCGCTGTTCGTGGTGATCACCATCGGGATGATGTTCGCCATGTCGAACTTGCGCATCGAGACCGGCTTCAAGAAACAATTGCCGCTTGAGCACGAGTATATGCAGACCTTCCTGCAATACGAGAAGAGTTTCGGCGGCGCTAACCGCATATTGGTTGCGCTGGTGGCTCGTGACGGCAACATGTTTACGCCGGAATTCTTCGATCGCTTCGAGCAGATTTCCGACCAGGTGTTCTTCATTCCCGGAGTCGACCGTGCCAGTGTGCGTTCGATCTTCACGCCCAATGTGCGGTTCGTTGAGATCGTCGAGGACGGTTTCGCGGGCGGTAACGTCATCCCCTCGGATTTCGCGCCCAGCGATGAAATGTTCGCGCGCGTCAGGGCCAATATCGTCAAGTCGGGCGAGGTCGGCCGTTTGGTGTCGGGTGATTTCTCCGGCGCCATGGTGTGGGCCAACCTGTTGGAGGAAAATCCCGAAACCGGCGAAAAGCTTGATTATCGTGAGGTCGCGGCCGAACTCGAGAACATTCGCCAGCAATTCGAAGATGAAGAATTCTCGGTTCACATCATCGGCTTTGCCAAGATCGTTGGCGACATTTCGGACGGCGCGAAGTCGGTACTGTGGTTTTTCCTGATCGCGCTCGGTATCACCGCTGTTCTGCTGTTCCTCTACTCGCGCTCGGTGTGGCTAACCGTGCTGCCCCTGGCGTGCTCGCTGATCGCCGTGGTGTGGCAAATGGGAGCGCTCAGCCTTCTGGGCTTCAGCCTGGATCCGATGAATATTCTGACGCCGTTCCTGATATTCGCGATCGGCGTGAGCCATGGCGTGCAGAAAATAAGCGCCTGGACGGTGGAAAAAGAATTTTCCGGCAGAACCCCGGACGCCTGGGCCCAGGACGGCGTCACCGATGTCGAACTGATCCCGCGCCGCTCACCGATGCACGGGTCCAGGGAAACCATGAAGAAGCTGATTGCGCCCGGCGTCATTGCGCTGGTATCGGACGTGATCGGATTCCTCACCATCCTGTTCATCAAGATCCAGATCATCCAGGAACTGGCGATCACGGCCAGCATCGGTGTGGGCGTCATCATCCTGACCAATCTGCTGTTGTTGTCGGTATTGTTGTCCTGGGTGCACCTGC
>JBFHEJ010000012.1:0-17776 GCA_041584255.1 Lysobacterales bacterium | reverse complement strand
GTCGCAATGGGAGCAGGAGCTGGGTGAATACGATTCCTGGCAGGAAACACCTTCGTACCAGGAACCCGCCATGGAGTTGCAGATACCCGATCCGGATAACGACTCCCTGCGCGAGCACCTGCTTTGGCAGATCAACCTTGGCAGGTTCAGCGAGACCGACACGGCCATCGCCACCGCCATCGTTTTTGCCCTGGACGAAGACGGCTTCCTCCCCGATTCGATCGAAGACATCCGTGCAAGCCTCGCACCCGAACTGCTGGTCAGCCCAGATGAAATCGTTGCCGTGCTGCACCGGGTACAGCGCATGGAGCCAGTCGGCGTAGCAAGCCGCGACGCCAGTGAATGCATCCGCGTTCAATTATCAGCACTGCCTTCGGACACCCCAGGCCGCGAACTGGCGCTCAAAATCACCCGCGATTTTCTCGACCTGGTCGCCGATCACGACCAGGCAGAGTTGCAGAAGCTGACGGGCGCCAAGAGCGGAGCACTGCAGGCAGCCCTGGACCTCATCCACTCCCTTGAACCGAGGCCGGGCGCCCGCTTTGACAACCGACGCGATGAGTACCTCGTACCGGATGTGTACGTTTCCGAAGTTGAGGGGAAATGGCGAGCAAGCCTGAGTCCCGACAATGACCCGGGCCTCAAGCTCAATCGCTACTACATCGGTCTGCTGCGGCAGTCAGGCGGCAAGGACGCCGAGTACCTGCGCGGACGCCTGCAGGAAGCGCGCTGGCTGCTGGCCAGCCTCGAACTGCGGAACAGGACCTTGCTGTCAGTCGCTCAGTGCATTGTCGAGTTGCAGGAGGATTTTCTCGAACAGGGTGACCTGGCCATGCGCCCGCTGATTTTGAAGGACGTGGCGGAACGGATCGGTGTGCACGAATCGACCGTTTCCCGCGCCACGACCCGCAAATACATGCTGACACCGCGCGGGATTTACGAAATGAAGTATTTCTTTTCCAGCCACGTGCACACGGACAGCGGGGGTGTTGTCAGCGCCACCGCAGTGAAAGCGAGGCTGCAAGTCCTGCTGCAAAACGAGCCGCACCAGAAGCCGCTCAGTGACCAGGACCTTTCGGACCTGCTTCGCCAGACTGGTGTCCGGGTCGCCCGTCGCACGGTTGCCAAGTACCGCGAGTCGCTGGGTATCGGTTCGTCCTCTGAACGGCGACGACAATACCGACGGCAAAAAGCCATCGAGGCTGCTGCCGCGCTGAACTGACTTGAACTCAATTCACTTTGACAGCAGGTAAGAGCAGGTTAAGATGAGCAGTGCCTGTTTGCATCAGGTGATGCAGACAGGCCCTATAGGACAGCAGGATCCTGACCACCGGCGTGAGTGACCGGTCGACTTCGTAGGGTCCTGAGCAAGGAGAACCAGATGCAAATAAACGTAACCGGACATCATCTCGATGTCACTCCGCCCCTCCGTCAATACGTCACTGAAAAGATGCAACGAATCTCCCGCCACTTTGACCATGTCATTTCGGCCAACGTGGTTCTCACCGTGGAACGCCACAACCACCAGGCCGAGGCCACCGTGCATGCTCCGGGGCGCTCTCTGTTCGCCAACCACTCAGCCGACGATATGTACGCTGCCATCGATGGCATGATCGACAAGATCGACCGCCGCGTCCGCCGCTACAAAGAGAAGCTCACCGACCACCAAGGCGCCACGCACGCCGAAAGGGTTGCATCCCTGGGCTGAAAAAAGAGTACAATCCGCAGCCGATTAACCATCCCGTAAATCGCCTGTATATTCATGCTCATCAGCGACCTGCTGACCCCGGAACGAATTCGTTTCGATGTCCACAGCAGCAGCAAGAAACGGCTGCTGGAACTCATTAGTCAGGAGCTGGCGCGGAACAGCCAAACGCTCAGCGAACGCGAAATTTTCGAGAGCCTGTGTGCCCGCGAACGGCTCGGCAGCACGGGGCTTGGCAACGGCGTCGCTATTCCCCACGGCCGGGTCAAGGGCAGCGACACGGTGCAGGCTTCCTTCATCCGGCTCAAGAAACCCCTGCCATTCGACGCAGTCGACGGCAAGCCTGTCGACCTGCTGTTCGCCATGACGGTACCGGAGCAATGCAACGAGGATCACCTCAAATTGCTGGCCCAGGTTGCCGAGATATTCAGTGATCCCACGCTTTTGAAGAAGCTGCGCCAGGCCGAAAATTCCGGCGCCCTGCTGCAGTTGCTTTCCAGCAGGGAACACTGAAATACTGTGAGCGTGGCCCGCTCACTGACAGCCAGCACGCTTTACGACGAATTGCAGGAACGCCTGGGCCTGCACTGGATCGTCGGTTCGGGCAAAGGCAAGAAGCGCGCAGTCTCCGATCACGACGTCACGGCCCGCCCCTCACTTGCCGGTTACCTCAACCTGATCCACCCGAACAAGGTGCAGGTGCTTGGCGACGCGGAGTTGAGCTATCTGGAAAGGCTCGGCGAAGCCCAAAGGGCGGAGACCCTCGAGGCGGTATTCGAGGACGGCCCGCTGGTCCTGGTGGTCGGCGACGGCCTGGAGGCGCCAAGCGATCTCGTTGAACGTTCGGCGAGAGATGACGTTCCGATACTGGCATCGGAAATGCCCTCGTGGGAACTGGTCAACCTCCTGCAGTACCACGTCTCCAAGAGACTGGCGCGACGTACGTCGTTGCACGGGGTGTTCATGGAGGTGTTTACCATCGGTGTCCTGCTGACCGGCAATTCCGGCTGCGGCAAGAGCGAGCTTGCACTGGAACTGCTAAACAGGGGCCACCGCCTGATTGCCGACGACGCCCCGGAATTCACACAGATATCGCCTGAGATCATCGACGGAACCTGTCCAGAGGCCTTGCAGGACTGCCTCGAGGTGCGTGGCCTTGGCGTGCTCAACGTGCGCCGCATGTTTGGGGACGCGGCCATCAAGCTGAACAAATTCCTGCGCTTGATCATCAATCTCGAAATACCGCAAGAGGGCAAGCTCGAAATGATCGACCGGCTGCATGGCGACACCGGCGAGGTACCGGTCCTTGACCTGAGAATTCCCAGCATCACACTGCCGGTGCTGGCGGGACGAAACCTCGCCGTCATCACGGAGGCGGCTGTGCGCGATTTCATGCTGAAAATGAAGGGCTACGACGCTGCGCATGCTTTTGTCGAACGCCATTCGCGAATTCTGCACAGGACCGACAGCGAATGGGAAAAGTGAATGGCGATCAAAATGTCATCGTTGTCAGTGGTCTGTCGGGTAGCGGCAAATCGACCGCGCTGGGCGCCCTCGAGGATCTCGGCTACTATTGCGTCGACAACCTTCCCGCCGCGCTGCTGAAAGAATTCGCCGGGCACATTCACTCTGATCCTGTGCTTTACAGCCGTGTGGCGCTGGGTGTCGACGCGCGTTCGCGCGGTCCCGAGCTCACCGCAATTCCAGAGTGGATGGACGGCCTGAGTGCTGAAGGCCTCGACTGTGAACTGATGTTCTTCGACGCCGAGCCCAGCGTGTTGTTGCAGCGATTCAGCGAGACCCGACGACGCCACCCCCTGGTCTCGGAGCGGGACACCCTGCCGGCCGCGATCGAGAGAGAGCAAGAGCTGCTGGAACCACTGCGTCAGCGAGCCAACTGGGTCATGAATACCAGCCAAACCAACATTCACCAGCTACGCCGCCAGGTGTGGAAATGGGTGGGCGAGCGTGGCGACACAATGACGCTGGTTCTCGAGTCGTTCGCATTCAAACGCGGGGTGCCGCAGGACGTCGATTTCGTTTTTGACGCACGATGCCTGCCAAATCCCCACTGGGTGGACGAGCTGAGGCCGAAGTCCGGCCTCGACGCGTCAGTGCGGGACTGGCTCGAGCAGGATCCGGCTGCCGAAGGGATGTTTGAGGAAATCCGTGACTTTCTCGCCAAGTGGCTTCCACGCTTTGAAAACGCCCAGCGCAGCTATGTCACGGTCGGCATCGGCTGCACCGGCGGCCGGCACCGGTCGGTGTACCTGGTCGAACGCCTGCACAGTGCCCTGGCGGACATGTTTTCCCAGGTATTGATTCACCATCGGGACCTGCCCACATGAGCGTCGGCCTGGTCATCGTCACTCATGGACAGATAGGCCGCTCCCTGGTGGAATCCGCGGAGTTCATCCTTGACCGCTCACTGGCGGGCGTGCGCTGCATCGCGGTGACTCAGTCCGGCGCAGAGATGCCGGACGAGGACCTGATTCGGGAAGTGATACGAAGCGCCGATGAAGGCGACGGCGTGCTGGTCATGACTGACCTCGCCTGCGCCAGCCCGTCCAACATTGTCGAACAGCAGACGCCGGCGCTGGGCGCGCAGGTCGTCAGCGGCGTAAACCTGCCCATGCTCCTGCGCGCCTGGAACTACCGCGACGAGCCACTGGAGAAACTCGCCGGGCGCGCGGTCGAAGGTGGTCTCAGGGGCATCGGGATCCGTGGTCAATGAAGGCAGTACAGACCGAAATCGTCAACAAGCTTGGTCTCCACGCGCGAGCCGCGACCCAACTGGTCAACTGCGCCTCGGCGTTTGCATCCCTGATTTGGATCCGGCACGGGGAGCGCCGGGTCAACGGCAAGTCCATCATGGGCGTCCTGACGCTGGCGGCGACAAAAGGATCAGAAGTCACGGTGGAGGCTGAGGGGCCGGATGAGGCAAAGGCGGTGGCCGCTGTCGTCGGGCTGATCGAAAACCGATTCAATGAAGATGAATAGGCCTGGACCATGACACTGGCGCTGACGGGACAAGGCGTCGCCGATGGAATCGCAATTGGCCGCGCCCACGTGGCCGAACGCAGCGAAGCGGAGATCGGCGAGTACCGCATCGAGCCGAGTGAGGCGGAATGCGAAGTCGAACGCTACCGGCAAGCCTGTCAGGAGGCGCAGACACAGCTCGAGGCCCTGGCCGAGAAGCTCGGCACGGATACGGGTGCAACGGCCAGCGAGATCATCTCCACGCACATCACCATGCTGTGCGATGAGTCGTTCAACAAGGAAATCGTGCAACGTATACGCGATGAGCTCTGCAACGCCGAATGGGCGCTGCAGGTCGAACTGGAACAAATCCTAACCGAGTTCCGACACATCGACGATCCCTACATCCGGTCCCGGGGCGAGGACGTGGCCCAGGTGGTGCGCCTCGTACAGCACAAGCTGGGCGAAAAGACCTCGCCGGTCCCGCTTCAAGGCATCCCCGACAGGCTTGCTGAAACCCTGGTCGTGGCCTCGGATCTGACGCCCGGCGAGCTCGCAGCCCTTCATCAGCGAGGAGTTGCGGGCATCATCACCGAGCACGGCAGCACCTACAGCCACACTGCCATCATGGCAGGAAGCCTGAACATTCCGGCGGTGCTCGGCGTTCGGCTGGCGCGTGAATTACTGCAGGAAGGCGAAACCCTCGTGATGGACGGCCGCCTCGGACTGGTTTATGCCAATCCGAACAAAGCATTGTTGTCACACTATGAAGATGCCCAGCGCAGGTCGGCGATCCATCGAAAGGCACTGGAATCGATCCGGGACCTGCCGTCCGTCACGTTGGACGGCCTGGAGGTCTCGTTGCAGGCCAATGCCGAGAGGATCGATGAGCTCGAAGTGGCGATCGCGAACGGCGCCGAAAGTGTCGGCCTGTACCGCACAGAGTTCCTGTTTCTCGGCGCGGAAGTTCCGAACGAGGACGAGCAGTATGCAGCGTATCGGGAGGCGCTGGACCTGCTCGACGGCCGCGCCCTGACCATTCGTACTCTCGACCTCGGTGCAGACAAGTCGCTCGAATCGAAGTCTTCCATCAGCACGCCTTCTGGAGCCAACCCGGCACTGGGTTTGCGCGCGGTTCGCCTGTGCCTGCGCGACACCGAGATGTTCAAGACGCAACTTCGCGCCATCCTGCGAACCAGCGCCCACGGAGCCGTTCGCTGTCTCATACCCATGCTGACCAGTGTGCACGAGGTGCGCATGGTTCGGGCCTTGATCGACGAGGTTCGCCAGGAGCTCGATCAGCGCTACATTCCCTATGACAAGGACATGCCCCTGGGAGGAATGATCGAAGTTCCGGCCGCTGCGCTCTCGGCAGCCGATCTGGCCAGGCACCTGGATTTCCTGTCCGTTGGCACCAACGATTTGTTGCAATATGCGCTCGCCGCGGACCGCGTGGACGAACAGGTCGCGCACTTATACGATCCACAGCATCCGGGAATCATCCATCTCCTAAAGCACGTGGTCGAAGCCGCAGCCCGCAGCAACGTGCCTGTCGCAGTGTGCGGAGAACTCGCCGGCGACCGCCGTTACGTGCGCCTGTTGCTGGCGGTCGGCCTGCGCGAATTCAGCATGCACGCCAACCGGCTCCTGGAAATCAAGCAAATTGTGACGCAAACCCACGTGGGTCACGCCTGCCAGGTTCTGGAGCAGTGGCAGGAAGGACACGCCGAAGCCTATGATCTCGATCTCCTCGAAATGATCGAGTCGTCGCAAGGGGAGCGCTGAGGCGCCGTCGGGCGGCGCTGTTCCCGGCCAACTCGCGTTTATAATACGCCGAACCTCGTGCGGAGCCTCCAGGCTCGGCACCAAATCAACTGATTACACACCGGGATATGGGCATGGGCGACCAGAACCACGAAGACACTGCGGCCCTCCAACTGGAGCGAATTTCCGAGGCGCTGGATTCGGGCCGGCAGCAACAGGTCAAAAACCTGATTGAGAATCTTTCAGGCCCCGAAATAGGCGACCTGCTGGAATCACTGCCGCTGGCCAAGCGACTGGCCGTCTGGGAACTGACCGACCCTAAACTCGACGGCGAGATCCTGGTGGAAGTTGGCGACGAAGTGCGCGCCGGCCTCATCCGTGGCATGACCCAGGAGCAACTCGTCAAGGCCGCGGGCGACCTCGACCTCGACGACCTGGCCGACATTCTCGAAGATCTGCCCAATACCGCCATCAATGAAGTTCTGCGGTCGATGGACCGCCTCGACCGCGAGCGGCTGGAAACGGTCTTGTCCTACCCCGAGGACTCCGCCGGCGGCCTGATGAACCCCAACGTCATGACCATCCGGCGAGATGTATCCCTGGATGTCGTGCTGCGCTACCTGCGCTCACGCGGAGACCTGCGCGACGACATGCTGGACCAGATTTACGTCGTCGATCGCGGCGGACGTTACCGCGGCGTGCTAAAGATCAAGGATCTCCTGACCAACGACCCATCCACCAGGGTGGCGGACATCATGGACGTCGAAAGAACGCCGATTGAAGTGGACGCGCCATCCAGCCAGGTGGCGATGGACTTTGAACGCCACGACCTGCTGTCTGCGCCGGTGGTCGACGACAATGGCCTGCTGGTCGGGCGGATCACCGTCGATGACGTCCTCGACGTCATCCGCGACGAGGTCGAGCACTCGATACTCACGGTCGCGGGTCTCGACGAAGAGGACGACATGTTCGCCCCGGTCATTCAGTCGGCCCGACGGCGCTGGATCTGGCTGGGCGTGAACCTGGTGACCGCGCTACTGGCTGCTTTCGTTCTCTACGCCTTCGAGGCCACGCTCGACCAGATCGTCGCCACCGCGGTGCTGTTTCCGGTGGTCATGAGCATGGGCGGCATTGCGGGAACCCAGACACTGACACTGATGATCCGTGGCATGGCGATTGGCCAGGTGAGCGCCGGAAACGCGGCCTGGATGATGCGCAAGGAACTTGCCGTCGGCCTGCTGAACGGACTTTTTTTCAGCGTCATCATGGCGATCATCGCTTTCTACTGGTACGCCGACCTCGGTCTTGGCTTGGTGATGGCGGCAGCCATTCTGATCAACCTGCTGGCCGGCGCGTTCGCGGGCGCCATCATTCCGGTCATTCTCAAGAGGCTGTCGATCGATCCCGCGCTCGCCGGGGGCGTCGTTCTGACCACGGTGACCGATGTCGTCGGAATTCTGGCCTTCATCGGCCTAGCCTCCTGGGTATTGCTGGCCACCTGAGGCCAGGCCGCGCCTCCCGGGGCTCAGCCCTTGAGGCGCCGCAGCCATTGCCTGAGGGTCACCGCTGCACGGCGAAGGGGCGAGCGTCGAAGCTTGCCGTTGAGCTTGCGAATTTCATCATAGAGACGCTTCAAGTGCTGGTCCCTGCGGCTGAGCAGCGCCCTGAGTTCCTCAACATGCCGTTGTTCCAGGGTAAGCCCTGGCGTGAAGTGATCCGGCAAATGGCGTTCGACATACACGGTCGAGTGCTCGTCTGCGGTTTCCGCCGCCGGTCGTCGCCGCGTGTAGAAATACACCGCAAACGACTTGCGCGATAGTTCACGCCTGTCCGGGGGCAGTTCGATATGGGCAAAGCCATGCCAGGAACGCTCGCTGGTTTCGAAAATCACGCAGCGGTTGCGTAACGGAATGACAGTCTCAATCTGGTCCTGCGACGGCTGACGATAGGGGTCCTGGTGCAGTTGCAGCAGGCCGCCCCATTCTTCCCGCCACACCTCGTTGAGGTAGATGATCATGTTCAGGCGCCGGTGCCGGCGGGTGATCGGGTGATAATTGAAATCGATATGCGGATCGAGATCCTGCCCGTGGCGATTGTCGTGTGTTCCCCCGCCGAAATACCAGGGATCGTATTCCAGATTGTCGATCCCGGTGATGTCACCAATAAAGTCCAGGAATGGCCTGCTGCGCATGAGGTCATCGAGCCGCTTATACGCCGGCCCCAGTTTGCGTACTTCCTCGCGTGTCGACTTGCCGCCGATCAAGCCGTCTTCGTTGATCGCTCCTCGCTCATCGAAGGCGGGAAACTGTTCGATGATGGCATCGCAGAAGGACTTCTCGAGAAAGCCGTCGATGACGACATGGGGGAATGGCTGCGCGGTCAAATATCGCTGCGCGAGCTGACGGCGCCCGGAAACCACACTCGGGTTCAGGTCATCCAGGATGCTCGCGTTGCGTCCCACGATTAGTGGATTACTGGCCGGCGGGTTTATCCGCGACATGGTCGCGAACATAGACCGGCTGCGCCAGATGCGGCGCCAGCGGCGCCTGTTTATCCAGCCACTGCTCCGCGAGCGGCACCAGGTCCTCCGCCGAGGGCCACAATTCCGCGTAGACTGCCGACAGCACGGCGGCCCTTTGGGCCAGGCTGGGATATCGCACGAACCCGTTGCCGACGCCGATCAGCCCCGCTTTCGCTTCAAGCTGCAGGGCGTCGGGCGCCGATACCTGTTCATCGCCTTCCAATTCGGGCAAGAGGTCCGGGCCCAGGCGAAACCGCGCATGAAACACCTCATCCATGCGTGCGTCCATCGCGGTGATGACGCCGCCGCGGGTCAGACCATGCCGCCTGATTCCACCCTGCGCCAGGGCAGCCAGTGAAGACAGGGGAACGACGCCCAGGCTGGCGCCCCAGGCCAGCCCCTGAACCACGCCGATACCGATCCGCAGGCTGGTGAAGCTGCCCGGGCCGCGGCCAAACACGATGGCGTCGAGTTCATTCAGGGTCAGCTGGCACTCCGCCAGCAACTCCCGAACGGCGGGCAGCAACAACTCGGCGTGCCGACGGGGTTGATGGTAGTCACGAACCAGCAGGTCGCCATGACAGCGCAGCGCAACCGAGCAGGCCTCGGACGAAGTCTCGATGGCAAGAAGCCTGCTCACGCGAAGAAAGCCTCGACCTCTTCGCGCTCCTGCACGCGCCGCATCGGCGGAAGGCTCTCGAGGAATACTTTTCCGTAACCCCTGCTGACAATGCGGGGATCGCAAATGGCCAGCACCCCCCTGTCGTGAACGTCCCTTATCAGGCGCCCTGCCCCCTGTTTCAGTGCGATCACAGCCTGGGGCAGGTAATAGCTCATGAAAGGATTCTCGCCTTCCGCACGGAGTTGTTCGCTGCGCGCCGACATGACCGGATCATCAGGCGCGGCGAAGGGCAGCTTGTCGATGACAACCAGGGAGAGCGCCTCCCCGATCACATCGACGCCTTCCCAGAAGCTTGCTGTGCCCAGCAGAATTCCATCTCCTGATTCACGAAATTGATCCAGCAACAGGCTGCGCGGAGACTCGCCTTGCACGAACAGCGGATAATCGAGCCGGCCTCGCAGCAGGTCGGCTGCCCGTTGCAGAGCCCGGTGTGAAGTAAACAACAGGAAAGCCCGGCCCTTACTCGCCCGCAGCACCGGCTCAATCATGTCCATCAGCTTTGGCACAAATTCGGGTTCGCGCGGTTCGGGCAACCCGCGCGGCAACCACAACAGTGCATTGTTGGCATAGTCGAACGGGGAGTCGAGGCGCAGCGTATCGGCCTGGGAAAGGCCCATCTGCCGGCAAAAATGACCGAATTGCCCGTCGACCGTCAGGGTCGCCGAGGTAAACAGCCAGGTCGCGTCCAGGCTTTCGCGATATCCGGCAAATGAGGCGGCCACGCGCAGCGGAGTGATCATCAGCGCAAAGCGTTTGCCGCGGCGCTCGAACCACCGAACCTCGTCATCTTCGGCACCCCGGTCGAATCGATCCAGCGCCAAACCCAGTTCCGCGGCGCGCTCGCTGCAACTGTCCATTCCCCTGCTGCTTCCCTGCAGGGGCTCAGCCGCCTCGCACAAGGCGCTGATGCTCTCGTCGAGGCGGCGAAGGTCCTCGCATGCCGCCTCGCAGGCAAGGAATTCCACCCAACTGCCGCGCTCTGACAGATGATCCGCGGCACTGGCCTGCAGTGCCTGGAGGGCATCCTCGCAGGCCTCCAGCGGTTCGCGCAGCGCGCCCAGCGCACCCTGAACGTCGGCCGTCTCGGCTCGGAAATCACGGCACAGGTCAGCGACCTGCCGGGTCGACAGGGTCAGGCTGAAAAATTGTGAAGCGGTCTCGGGCGCCTGATGCGCTTCGTCAACAATAAATGCGCCGGCTCCGGGCAGTACCTCTCCGAAGCCACTCTGCTTAAGCGCCATGTCGGCGAACAACAGGTGGTGATTGACCACGACGACATCGGCTTCCTGGGCCCGGCGTCGGGCGCGGGCAACCCAGCATTTCTCGAAGTCCGGGCATTCGCTTCCCAGGCAGTTGTCCGCGGTAGACGTCACCAGCGGCATGAGCCCGCTTTCATGGCTGACCACCGGCGAGATGGACAAGTCTCCGTCGGGTGTCCGGACTGCCCAGTCAGGCAGGGCACTGAGTTCCGCGAAGGCCTGGCGGCTGGGTAGCCTGCCTTCGTCTTTCGCCTTGTTCATGCGATAGATGCACAGGTAGTTGGCCCGACCTTTGAGCAGCGCTGTATCGATGCTCAGGTCGAGCGCCTGACGCACCAGTGGCAGGTCGCGAAAAAAGAGCTGGTCCTGCAGCGTCTTGGTGCCCGTGGATATGATGACCCGTTCGCCACTGAGCAACGCCGGCACGAGGTAAGCCAATGTTTTGCCGATCCCGGTCCCGGCCTCGATAATGAGATCATGCCCTTCGGCCAGGGCGTTCTCTATCGCGTCGGCCATCCTGATTTGCGCTTCGCGAGGCGCAAAGCCCGGCAGGCATTGCTCGAACGCTCCACCACGGTCGAGCAACGAGCCACAGCCCGCCTGGTTCACCTCGTGCAGAATCTCTGTCGAATCGTTCAAGGACGGCACGGCTCCGTGATCGCTTCAGATACTTTCAAAGCCGCTCAGGCCGGGCGCTAATGCACTGTTCCACGCGCCCGGCGGCCTCCCGCGACCCGGAGTTGTCACCGAGTTGCCGCCGTGCGGTGCTGATGGTCCGCCAGTTGCGGGCACATATTTCTCCCACCCGCGGGCCCTCGTCGTAAGAGCGCACAGCGAAATTGAGGGCCTGCTCATAATCCTGTTTCTGAAGCTGGACCTCCGCCATTTCCTGCAACAACTCAGGGTCTCGCGGTTGAATGCGAAGGGCGCGTTCCAGCAGCAGGGCTGCATCTTCGAACCGCCCCTGATCGCCCGCTTCGCCGGCTTGGGCCATCAGTGTCTTGACGGCCGGGTTCTGCAAAGGAAAAACCTGTACGCCCGGTGTGGCCACCTGGGCCGGTGGTTCGCTGGTCTCCTCAGGTGGGTCCACTCGCTCTTCGACCGGTGCCGGCGCCGGCGGCGCGCTCACGCAGGCTGACAGCAGAAACGCGGCGAAAAGCGCGGCGCACCTGCCCCTCCATTCAATCCTTTTTACCAAACCATTTACTCCAGAACGATTCGTCCTCCGCGTCGTCTTGCATGGCTGCAAGGCACGCGGTCCGCACTTTGGGCTCCGAACCAGCGACGAAAGGCAACAGCACCGCATTGCCACATCCTTCGGCGGTCAGCGCACCACTGTGGGCGTCGACCCATGCCCAATGCGCACCGTCGGGCAGCCGAACGTCAACAGCCTCGACTGGCAGCGCGCGAAAATGACGCGCCCACAGCCGCATGGCTGCATTGCTGCCGGTCACTCCAGCCGGGCTGTTGTCGTCCTCTCCGACCCAGGTGACCACCAGTCGGTTCCGAGTATATCCGACGAACCAGCTGTCCCTTCGATCGTTGGTGGTACCTGTTTTTCCGGCAACCAGGGCATCGTTAGCCAGCAATCCGGTGAGCGCGCGCGCGGTGCCTTCGCTCACCACCCGGGTCAATGCGTAATTGAGAACGGCGATTGCCTCTCGCCTGGGCTGAGGCATCAGCCGCAGGGGATAGCGGGTGAGCGCATCCCCTTCCGGGGTTTGAACAGCGACCACGGCTCGCAGCGGTGCGCTGTAACCGTCGGCGGCGAGCGGCTGGTACAGCTGCGCCACTTCCAGCGGCGTCAATTCAACGGCCCCGAGGAACACCGACGGCACGGCGGCGATTTCCGCGCTGACCCCAAGCTGTTCGATTTTATGGAGCAGTCGTGTCACGCCCACCTCCAGCCCCAGCCTCACGGTCGCCTGGTTGTATGAGTTGACCAGGGCATCGAGCAGACTCACTTCGCCGTGAGAACGGTTGTCATAGTTCGAAGGCGACCACTCCTTGCCGTTGGGCTGGCGCAGAGTGATGGGCTCGTCGAGCAGACGGGTTGCGAGGCTGTATTCGCCACCGTGCTCGAGGGCAAGCAGGTAAACCAGCGGTTTGATTACCGAACCAATCTGGCGCCGTGCTTCCAGCGCACGATTGAAGCCGCCGCCGCCCGGCTTGCGACCGCCGACCAGTGCACGCACCTCTCCGCTGCTGACATCGGCGACGACCATAGCGCCCTCGAGACTCGTGGACAACCCATCACGTCCCAGCTGCTGTAGCCCCCCTGACACGGCAGATTGCGCCGCGGCCTGCTCGGAAGGAGCCACGGTTGTGAAAATCCTCAACCCCTCGGTACGCAGGTCCTCTTCGGCAAATTCCCTGGCCAGTTGCCTGCGGACCAGTTGCACGAAGTGCGCATACCGGCCGCCATGGCCCCGCGGTGCTGCCGTGACGCCGAGTGGACTCTGCTGAGCCTTGACCGCCTGCTCCGCCGTCAGCAGACCGGTTTCAGCCATCATGGTCAAAACCGTGTTACGCCGTTCGCGCGCGCGCTCCGGATGTCGTCTGGGATTGTAGAACGACGGTCCTTTTACGACTCCGATGAGGAGCGCAATTTCCGACTCGTCGAGGCGATCCAGCGGCTGGTCAAAATAGAATCGGCTGGCTCGGCCAAACCCATGTATGGCGGTGCCGCCCTGCTGGCCAAGGAACACTTCGTTGATGTAGGCCTCGAGGATTTCCGCCTTTTCGTAGTGCCATTCAAGCAGCACTGCCATCAGGGCTTCGTTGAGCTTACGCGCCAGCGTCCGGTCGGCATTTAGAAAATAGTTTTTCACCAACTGTTGGGTGATGGTGCTGCCCCCTTGCACCGTCCTGCCGGCACGCAGGTTTGCCATCACGGCACGACCGATACCACGCGGGTCAACACCGTGGTGGTGCTTGAAGTTCCTGTCTTCAACCGCCTGCAGGCCGGTGACCAGGAGTGGCGGGACGTCTTCCAGCCGAACCACTGTGCGGTCTTCCCTGAGGAGTGGATAAATCGAGGCGATCTCTGCAGGATCGAGCCGGATCAGGCTGGCGGATTGGCCGGATTCTGTCTTAGAGAGCGCGGCGACCGAACCGCCGGCGACTTCGACCGTGAACCGGCTTGCGCCGTCAAACCCGTCCGGGAACCGAAATTCCCGCTTGTATACCCTGAAACGTCCCCCCTGAGCCGAGAATTGCCCCGGACGGTCCGGCGTATTGGCCTGACTGTAACCTGCCGCAGTGAGCTCCTCACGTAGCATGTCGGCCGTGATCGGTAAACCGGGATAGAGCTCCAGGGGGCGCGCATAAACGCGGCTGGGAAGATCCCATTTTCGTCCCTCGAACTCGGTACGAACTTCGTGATCCAGGTAAATCGTCCACGGCACCAGGAGCCCCAGCCCGGCGCCGAAAGCCAGCAAAGCCAGGCGCAGCAGCCGGGAACCGAGCGAGCGCTTGCCAGCTTGTCGGGCACGCCGCCTGGACGCGGACTTGGCCACTCGCTTACGCGTTGCCGCCTTTTTTGCCTTCCGGGGCTTTGGGACCTTGGATTTCCTTGTCATCAACTCGATCTGGTGTGAACGGCTTCAGAATGTGAGCGCGAGTGACATCACGCGGTGCTTTGACCATAATGACCGCGCAGAATACCGATTCTAGCCTGCATGTTGCAGTCTTTCAGACCCTGTCATTGTCTCGCTACGAGCAAAGCGATTTTCTGGCGACGATTCCAGCCTCACTCTGACAACTTTTCGCAGCAATGAGTCCATGAGCCACGCACCTGACCTGATTGAGCCATGACCACGGGTACCGCCAAATCCTCGACAGCGGCCTCTGATACCGGGGGCACCACGAACGGCATCGTAACCCACCACCTCAGGTTTACGGGAGCCGGTGACGGCTCGCTCTCGGATTCAGCCTGGGAGGCTGTGGTCAGCCACTCCGGCAGGCACCCACACCGGGCGCTCCTGCTACTGGCCCCGGGGCTGGACATAAGCCCGGGCACCCTTTCCCTGTCGGAGCAACTGGCTCGGGAAACCAGTGTCGGCACCGCCTTTACCGCGCTGACAAACGCGGTGGCCGATCTCAACCCATTTTCCGGGCTGCGGGCCGAGCATTCCGATCAAATCGATTTCCCTGCCCTGGTTTCATTGCTGGGCCCGGGTGAAGTGCATGAAATCCACCGCCTCCCGCCCCACTTCCTTCTCCTGCCGGCGGCAACCATTGAATTTCTGGCTCGCCGTGCGCCCCGGCAAGCCGACCAAGCGCCGAGCTTTCACGACCTGCTTGACGACATTGGCGGCAAATTACTGGCCCACGACCGGCTGTTCGTGCACGATTCAACCACCGCACTGGGTGCGGCAGCCGCACTCGCGTCCCACGAAGACTCTCGCCCGCCTTCCTGGGGATACCTGGCCCAGCGGCTGGCGGACTGGCTGGAAAACACCAAAAGCCCCGAGCAGCTGGCGCAGGCCATCGAAAAGTTCGGTGACACGGCTCTGGAGCAGTCCGACGTCTGTCTGCATATCACCCATAGCTGGGGCGGTGGCGTTGCGCGCTGGGTTGATTCATTTATCGAAGCCGATAACAGCGGGCTGCACTTTCAGCTCCGATCCGAAGGTCCGAAATCCGGCGACGGGGCAGGACAGCGGCTGGCGCTCTACGCCGGCACACAGACCGCACAACCCGTCGCCTGCTGGTGGCTGGAGCCGGTCATCGCCTCAACAGTGGTCAATCACCCTCAGTACAGCGAAATTCTCTCTTACATCGCCGATCGTTACGGCGTGACCGAAGTCATCGTCTCCTCACTGGTGGGACACAGCCTGGATGCCCTTCGACTTGATCGGCCGACCGTGGAAGTCCTGCACGATTTCTACCCGGCCTGGCCGCTGCTCGGGATTCATCCGCAGCCATTTCTGGATGATGACGGCGCTCAACTGGGCCGCGCCATGCAGCAACACAGCCTGCTGCCCGATTTTCGTGGACGGGGTCCCGCCGGCTGGCGAGCGCTGGGCAGACAATGGTTGGAAGCCATCCGGACCGGGAATATTACCCTGGTCGCTCCCAGCCGGTCCGTCGCCGAACTCCTGCCACGCCTCGAGCCGGAATTCTCGGCGCTCGAGCCCAAAGTCATTGCGCACGGCCTGGCGGACGACTGGGCTGTGAGGGACTGGCAACCCCGTCCACGCCGCGATGGCCGCCTCAGGCTGCTGGTCCCGGGTCGTCTGCCTCGGGGCAAGGGCAAGGCCCTGCTCGCGCAGGCGCTGGCAGAGCTTCGTCCGCTTGCCCGGGTTTGCCTGCTGGGCGCCGGCAAGGACGGCGAAGATTTTTTCGGCATCGAAGACGTCGACGTGGTGATGAGCTTCCGGCGAGAGGACTTGCCGGCACAAATTGCGAGCATGGCGCCGGACGTCGCAGCGTTACTGTCCACCGTACCCGAGACTTTCGGTTACATGCTGTCGGAGATGCACCAGCTCGGCGTGCCCGTGATTGCGACCAGGGTTGGCAGCTTTGCCGAACGCATAACCGAAGGAGTGGACGGCTGGCTGATCGATCCCGACCCCGCGTCACTGGTCGAGAAGGTTTCATGGCTGGCCCGCAATCGCGACCGAATTGCCGAAATGCACCGCGAACTGCTTAACAGGCCGCGACGCACAGCGTCAGATATGGTCGGAGATTACCGGGCCCTGACGGCGGATCGGGCCGTTCCCCGCGCCCCTTCCGCAATCGTCGAGTTTCCGTCCCGATCACAGGCCGGACCACTGGCCTCGATAGCGGCGCAAACCGCGGGTCGCCTGGAAATCCTGGAGCAAAAGCTCGGAAAAGCACAGGAGGAGATTGAGGAGCGGACCCGCTGGGCGAGGGAACGCGACCGGATCCTCAGGCAGGAGAAGGAAGAGGCTGCGCGATGGGTCAAACAGGTCGAGCGCACGCTGGAACGCGAAGCGGACGCCCACAAGCACACCAGGAGCCAGCTCGACGACATGAGCGCGCGCTACGAAGCGGTGCTGGGCAGTACGTCGTGGACGATCACCCGCCCTCTCAGGGTTGCCAAGCGGCTGGGACGAAACTTCATGCGCGCCCGCGCCTGGAACCCCTTGCGATGGCCCTTGCTGCTGTCACAACTGGTTCGCACGATCAGCACCCTGGGCTGGCACGACACGATGCTGCGGTTACAGAACACCCAGGTGGTCCACGCGCCGCGGGTGGTGCAGTCCGATTTGATCGAGCCTGTAGGGGACCCCGAGCCACCGGCGCTGATGCCTCGTTCGGAACACCCCCTGGTGTCCATCGTCATTCCGGTCCACAACCAGTGGGCCCACACGGCGGCCTGCCTGCGCAGCATCGCCAGCGCCGATTGCAGGGCGGGATTCGAAGTCATCGTAATCGATGACGCGTCCAGCGACGAGACTGCTGACAGGTTGTCGGGCGTCAATGGAATCGACGCGACCACCAACCGCAATAACCTGGGTTTCATCGGCAGTTGCAACCGCGGTGCAGCGCGTGTCAACGGCGACTTTATCGTTTTCCTCAATAACGACACCCAGGTCATGGACGGCTGGCTGGACCACCTTTTGCACACTTTTGCTCAGTTTCCCGACACCGGCATTGCCGGCGCCCGCCTGATTTATCCCGACGGCAGTCTGCAGGAATGCGGCGGCATCGTTTTCAACGACGGTTCAGGCTGGAATTACGGTCGTGGCGACGATCCGGACCGCCCCGAATATCAGTACGTTCGCGAAGTGGACTATTGTTCCGGCGCCTGCATCATGATGCGCCACCAGGTGTTCTCAGAGTTGGGAGGGTTCGACAGGCACTTCTCGCCCGCCTATTACGAGGACACCGACCTG
>JBFHEJ010000011.1:0-17981 GCA_041584255.1 Lysobacterales bacterium | reverse complement strand
TGCCCGAACCTCCTTGGGCCCCACTGTGAAGAATGTCAGGAGATCGAGCAGCCGGTAACCAGCATGAATGACACGGTCGAGCCCGGAGCACTCCAGGCCCATTTCAGCCAGAAACTCGTCACGATCGGCGTCGTCGAGTTGGCTGAGCTCAGCCTCGATGGCGGCGCAGACCGGCACAGCCTCGGCCCCTTCCATTTCAGCCTTTTCGCACACCTGGGCGAGGTAGACGTTGTCACTGGAATCGGCCTCAGCGACGTTGGCAATGTAAAGCACCGGTTTGATTGTCAGCAGATTGAGGTCGCGCACAGACTTCAGCTCATCCTCCTCCAGGCCGGCACCACGCGCCCGGCGTCCCTCGGCGAGGCAATCCCTCAGTTTGAGCAGCACAGCCTTGCGGGCGGCGGCGTCCTTTTCGTTGGCCTTGATCCGCCGTTCGACACGTTCGAGGGCACGCTCAACGCTTTCGAGGTCGGCCAGGGCGAGCTCGGTGTTGATTGTTTCCATGTCGGACAACGGGTCGACTTCGCCCGCGACATGCACCACGTCGTCGTCCCGAAAGCACCGCACCACATGGGCAATCGCATCCGTTTCACGGATATGTCCAAGAAACTGGTTGCCCAGGCCTTCGCCGTCAGCCGCGCCGGCGACCAGGCCGGCAATGTCAACGAATTGCATGGTCGTCGGAACGACCTTTTCAGGCCTGACGATCTCGTTGAGTTGCTCCAATCGTGGGTCGGGCACCGGGACGACACCGACGTTCGGATCGATCGTGCAGAACGGATAGTTTTCCGCCGCGATTTTGGCGCGCGTCAGGGAATTGAACAGCGTTGACTTCCCGACGTTGGGCAATCCAACGATGCCACATTTGAATCCCATTGAAATTCTCCACAGACGGGCTGACACCCGCTGTTTTATTCTTGTCCAGACACATCCAATTCGTCGGTGTGCAGCCGCTTCATGGCCTCGTTCACTCGACCGGTCAGGAAATCCGGCAAGGCGTCGAGCGCACGATCTATTGAGTTTCGAATCAGGACTTCCTGTTCCCGGCTGGGGCGGCCAAGAACCCAGGGCGTGACCACGTCCTTGAACCCGGGATGTCCGATGCCGATGCGAAGACGATGAAACTCGGGCGTTCCCAGGCTTTGAACCGAGTCCCGGATCCCGTTGTGCCCGCCATGACCGCCACCGAATTTGAATCGAGCTGTTCCCGGCGGCAAATCGAGCTCGTCGTAAGCCACCAGAATGTCGGACGGCGCGATCCGGTAATAGGCAGAAACCGCCTGGACTGCCCGCCCGCTGTGATTCATGAAGGTCGTGGGCTTGGCCAGAACGCAGTCGCGGCCGTGCAGATTCACCTTTACGGTTTCAGCGTGGAGTTTCTGTTGTGCGCGCAGGCCGGCGCTCGAGACCCGGACCAGTTCGTCCAGAAACCAAAACCCGGCGTTGTGCCGGGTTTCAGCGTACCTGTTTCCGGGATTCCCCAGGCCAATGATCAGCAAGGGTGCAAGTTCAGGGTCCTGGGTTTCGGCTTGATGGGCACCAAGCTCCTGGCCGTTGTCCGCCATCGGAATTCACGCGGGCTGATGCGAAGATCAGGAATCGTCCTCGGACGAACCTTCCTTGTCGCCTTCCTCGCCTTCGTCCTCGCCATCTTCCTCGCCTTCTTCCTCGCCCTCTGCGAGCTCGCCGAGCTCGTCCTCGGCAGCCTCGGCTTCCGCAGCGGCGCCCGTGCCCTGGCTTTCCTTGATGTGCGTGGTGCTCGCCACCGGCACGTCGTTGTCATCGTCGACTTCCAGGGCGGGAATTTTCACACCCTCCGGAAGCTGCAGGTCTGACAAGAGCACAATGTCGCCGTCTTCCATGTCGGAAAGATCCACGGTAATGAATTCTGGCAAATCCTTCGGCAGTGCTTCGATCTCAACTTCGGTGACCTGATGCTGGATGATGACGCCCACGGCCTTGCCCGCGGGAGATTTATCTTCACCCACAAAGTGGAGGGGGACCTCAATGCGGATTTCTTCATCAGCCGAGATTCGCTGGAAATCGATGTGCATGATCACCGGCTTATAGGGGTGCCTCTGCAGGTCACGCAATACGACCTGCTGGCCCTTGTCACCCACCTTCAATTCGAGCACGCTCGAGAAAAAGGATTCGTGGTCGGCCTGGTGCAGCACAGTCTGGTGGTGCAGCGTCAAAGCCTTCGGCTCCAGATCGCCTCCGTATACAACCGCGGGGACTTTCCCTTCTCGACGCAGGCGGCGGCTCGCACCTTTCCCCACATCGTCACGGGTTTCCGCGATGATGGTCTTTAATTCGCTCATGATGTTCCTCTCAAAATTATCAAATCCGCACCCGCGACCAGGTGCGGCGCAAAAAAGCAAGCCGCGCATTATAGCTCAAGGAGTACGGTGATTGGCAACCTGTCGAGTTCGTCGTGGATCGCCAACCGCGTCAGCGCTGCCTGGACTGGTCCCGCTGAAGCCAGCCTGGCCGTTTGACCGATCGTCTCCCAGGACCGCGGACTCACGAGACGAAAGAACGATTAATTGCCTGGGCGAAATGTCAATCCACGTACATGGACGAGACGGATTCGCCTTCGGACATGCGGCGGATAGTTTCGGCCATCATCTGAGCGACGCTGAGCTGGCGGATCTTGCCGCAATCCCGCGCCGACTCACGCAAGGGAATGGTGTCCGTGACGACCACCTCGTCGAGCGCGGAGTTGCAGATATTGTCGACCGCGGGCCCCGAAAGCACAGCATGCACACAATACGCAACCACGCGCTTGGCGCCTTCGTCCTTCAGGGCAGCTGCTGCCGAACACAGGGTGCCAGCCGTGTCGACCATGTCATCGACCAGCACGCAGCAACGGCCCGTTACGTCGCCGATGATGTTCATCACGGTTGCCACGTTGGCCCGCGGGCGGCGCTTGTCGATGATGGCCAGCTCGGAATGCAGTCGCTTCGCGATTGCGCGGGCGCGAAGCACCCCGCCGACATCGGGTGAAACCACCGTGACGTCGTCACTGCCCTGCTGTTGCCAGATATCGGCCAGCGTCAGCGGTGAGGCGTAAACGTTGTCGACCGGAATATCGAAGAATCCCTGGATCTGGTCGGCGTGAAGGTCGATGGTCACGACGCGGTCGGTGCCGACCGTGCTGATCATCTTGGCCGCCACCTTGGCCGTGATTGGCACGCGCGCCGAACGCGGGCGGCGGTCCTGTCGGGCATAGCCAAAATAAGGAATTACGGCTGTGATGCGTGAAGCCGAAGCACGCTTCATCGCGTCGATCATCACCAGCAGCTCCATGAAGTTGTCGGCGGCCGGCGCGCAAGTGGATTGGATAACATAGACGTCGCGGCCGCGAACGTTTTCCATGATCTCCACCATGACCTCGCCGTCGCTGAATCGGCCGACGACTGCCTTACCCATGGGGACATTGAGTTCCGACGCGATATCGCTGGCGAGCCTCAGGTTGGCGTTACCCGAGAACACCATCAAGGAAGGGCTGGTGGCCTCCGTCATTTCTCGTTCTGACCCTTGCTGTGATCCGTGGCCCACGCCGGGGAAAAGTGGCTGGGACGGCAGGATTCGAACCTGCGAATGCGGGGATCAAAACCCCGTGCCTTAACCAGACTTGGCGACGTCCCACCTCAAACGCTTGCCTCGGCCGGCGCTTTACCAAGCGCCCGGTGCAGTGGAGATTGGTCCAGCCCGCCGACGGCGCGCACATTATATCGGCATTTTAATTCGCTTGCCGACCCCCCCCGAACCGCTTTCCCGGCCCTTTCCGCCGCCGCCCGTGAGGCCATGGGCAGAAAAAGCGCGCTACCCGTTCCGCTCATCCTCGGCGAGCCGTAGGCAGCCAGAAAATACATCAGCTCAGCAAGTTCCGGATAACGGGCACAGGCCACCGGCTGACAGTCGTTTCGCCCCTTGCCAGCAATGGCCGCGTCAATGCTGATTGGTTTTGAGTCGCGGCGCAGGGCGGGGTCAGAATAGACCTCCGCAGTGCTGACACGGATGTCCGGCATGACCAGCAGATAATGCTGCTGGCCCAGCTCTGCCGGCACCAGGACATCACCGACGCCCGTTGCCATCGCAGTCTGCCCGCGGACGAACACCGGAACGTCTGCGCCAAGGCCCAGCCCTATCGTGGCCAGCGCATTCAAATCAAGGCCGCAACCCCACAAACGGTTGAGCGCCAGCAGAACCGTAGCGGCATTCGAGCTGCCACCGCCCAGGCCAGCACCCAGTGGAATCTCCTTGCGGACTTCGATTTCGGCGCCGAGATTCGTGTCGGTTGCAGACTGCAACGCCCGCGCCGCATGGACCACGAGGTCCTGGTCTTCGGCGACACCATAATCCACATCGCGGCGCGAGATTTGACCGTCATCGGTGATACGCAAACGCACACTGTCACCCCAATCGAGGATCTGGAACAGCGTTTGCAGGGTATGAAGACCGTCGGCCCTTCGCCCCGTTACATGCAAAAACAGGTTGAGCTTGGCCGGTGAAGGCCACCACCGACCGACGCAGCCGGCGCCGGGTTCAGGAGTCATGCTGCTCTGCAACAGGAAACGACCAGCTGCGCATGACCAGTTTCACCTGGCGTTCACCGTTTCGGGCCTCGATTTTCGTCGGCAGATCCATGCCGAAGAATTTCTTGTAGCGTTGATACTCGACGGTCCAGCCGTGTTGCGAAAGCCGGTTGATCCTGCCTGCCTCGTCGAGTTCGGGCCGGGCGCCGCCGACCGGATCCACCAATCCCCGTATCCACCATTCGAGCGCACCCACGGGAATCTCCCAGCCAATGTGGGCGCGCACCAGGGAGGAAACCTCGGGCGCCTCCCATGTTTCGCCGTTGGCGAGGCTGAGAACGGCACGCCCGGGACGAATGTCGAGTTGCCAGGCACCGCGGCCCAAGGCCCCACGAAATTCGAGCTCACTCAGTGTGGGGTTTTTGCGCCACTCCAGCTTGCCACTGCCGCCGTCCTCGCTGTCAGACACCGCCAGCCTGCCGTCCATGGACCAGTGTTCGAAGGCGCTCAATACCGCCACCCGGGACTGGTACAACTCGGTCCTGACAGAAAGCGGCGGATTGTCTTTAGAGGGAGGGACTGCAGCGCAGGATGCAAGCAGTGTCGCCAACAAACCCGCCACCAGGTGGCGGCCGGCTGCCATCAAAGTTCCGCGCCCATGCGATCGATGGTGTCCAAAAGCAGCGGGTGTTCGGCGTCGACTTGCAATCCCTCCTGCCACACATCACGCGCCTCGTTCTGTTTGCCCATGGCCCAAAGCACCTCGCCCAGGTGCGCCGCAATCTCGGGGTTCTTATCCAGCGACCACGCCTGGCTCAAAAAGGACTCCGCTTCCTCCAGACGACCCAGGCGGTAGGCCACCCACCCCATGCTGTCAATGATCGCGGCGTCGTTGGGCTGAATCTCATAAGCGCGCCGAATTAAGACTTCAGCTTCTTCATAGCGATCGGTCTGGTCCGCCAGGGTGTAACCAAGTGCATTGAGCGCCGCAGCATTGTCGGGCTCGTCGGCGAGCACCAGGTCGAGGTCGTACTCCGTGATCTCGATATTGCCCAGTTCCGCAGCCACCAAGGCACGCGAGTAGCGCAAGGGCACTGAGTACGCGAATTCCTCCAGCGCCAGCCCCAGGACCTGAAAAGCCTGATCGACCTGGGCGTCCTGCTGAAGCAGCCTTGCCTCAGCCAGCCACGCCTGTTCGGTAATTTCGTCGAGCCCCGCCTCGCGCAAGCCGGACAGCGCCCGACGTGCCGCCTCAATGTCCCCGGATTCGGCAATCAACTCGGCCCGGCGTATGCCTGCAAAGGCCAGGTGCTCGCCCTCTGACACGTGGCCGTAGTGTTCGATAGCCGCCTTGGGGTCGCCGATGGCCTCGGCTGCCCTGCCCTGGTAGAAGGCTCGTTCGTTCGGATCGGCACCCTCCAGTCCATCGAATTCCGCGTAGATGCCCCGTGCCCTTTCAGGCTCTTCGGCCGTAATTTCGAACAGGATCCGGCTGAGCAGAACGTCCGGGGTCTGCTGCATGGATTCCATGACGGCCCGAGCTTCCTCCGCCCGCGCCGCACGCGCCAGCAGATCCGCATAAGCGAGACCGAGATCGTGATTCTCGGGGTCCAGCGCCCAGGCATCCCCGAAGCGGGCAACGGCCGTATCAAGATCATCGAGGCTCAACGCGAGACGCCCACGAAATGTCAACAGCGGCACGAGATCGGGTGTGAGCTCAATAGCCTGGTCTGCCAGGCGCGCAGCCTCCTCGAATTCCCCCATGCGCGCGAGGAGCTGGCTCTGGACGAAGATGGCGTCGGCATTGTCCAGCCCGCCCTGCAACTCCATCAGCGTCCTGAGTATTTCGTTCGCTTTGCGCGGGTCGTTGGCCTGAGCCAGCAACGTGGTCACCATTTCCCAACCGTCTGCCGGGTCGGGATTGCGCTTGAGGATTTCGAGCAACTGTAATTCGGCGCCGTGATAATCATGTGTCGCGAGCATGGTCGCCGCTGCCGCCTCGCGGGCGGCCATGTCATCCGGAGCCAGCAAGGCCCATCGATCCGCCGCCATGGCCGCCTGGAACCAAGACTGGGCCGCCAACGCAACGCGCGTCGCGCGCCTTGCAATCTCGGGATCGTCGGATTCCATGGCCGCTTCCAGGTACGACCTTACGGCGCCTTCAAGATCCCCCTCGCTACCCAGCAACTCAGCTGCGAACACGTTGTACATCACTTCGGCATCGGTAAGCTCCGATTCGGCCGAAGCGCCATTGGAAGAAATCGCTTGGGCAGATTCGGCATCCTGCGCTTCCCCTGGCTCCCCGGAGTCGGCGCCTGCCTGGGCAACCGGAGCCGTTGGAGACGGCGCAGCGGCCTCGTTGCGGGTCTGTACTTCATCGGCTTGCGCTGTGGCATCTTGCGGGGTCGATGCACAAGCGCTGAGAAGCGCTGCCAGCATGCACGGCAGCAACATTTCAAGGTTGTTTTTTGGGGTCAATTTCATAGCGGCAAGCATACGCTGTTGCAGTCTCCGAACCAAACCCCACTTGCGTGACGTAAGCCTGGAGAGCCTTAATTCAGCATTCGGACCGGGCGGCACCGCTTGAACTTGCAACCCGCCGTCCGCAGAATCGTTATCCCTTGCACCCAGTCTTGTGTATGCCTCTACTGACCCTAGGTATCAGCCACCACACAGCACCGATCGAAATCCGGGAGCGCGTTGCGCTTCGTGAAGGCGATTTCACGGCGCGGCTGCGCTCACTGGCTGAACTTTCCGGAATCGAAGAAGCCATGCTGCTGGCCACGTGCAACCGCACCGAGGTGTATTGCTCCGGTTCCAGGGCTGAGACCGACCGCCTGCTGGACTGGGTACACCAGGCATGGGACCTCCATGATGAACGACTCGATCCATATTTCTACAGTCATGCTGGCCCGGACGCAGTGCGACACCTGATCCGGGTGGCCGGTGGGATGGATTCGCTGATCCTGGGTGAGTCCCAGATCCTGGGGCAGCTCAAGCAGGCCTGGCAGGAAGCACGCGACGCCAAAACCGCCGGGGTCGTCATTGACCGCCTGTGCCAGCACGCGGTGACGACGGCCAAGTCTATTCGGCACAACATCGGCGTTGGCGACAAACCGATTTCCATCGCCTACACAGCGATCGTCCTGGCAAGACAGCTATTCAGCGACCTCGGTTCCCGGCGCGTGTTGCTGATCGGCGCTGGAGAGATGATCGAATTGTGCGCGAGACACCTGCAGGAGCAGGGCGTGACCAGGCTGGCCATCGCCAACCGTGATTTTGCCCGCGCCGAGCGCCTTGCCGAAACCCTCAGCGCTGAACCTGTCGCACTGGCTGATCTCGAAAAAACCCTCCCGGATGCCGATATCCTCATAACATCGACCGCCAGCGACATGCCTGTGGTGACGGCGGACGCGGTGAAACGGGCTTTGCGCGCCCGCCGGCATCGTCCCATGTTCATCGTCGATATCGCGGTGCCGCGTGATGTCGATCCCGCGGTGGAAGACCTTGACGATGCCTATCTCTACACCATCGACGACCTGCAGCAGGTCGTCGATGACAATCTTGACAAACGCACGGAGGCAGCCCGCCGAGCCATGCCGCTCGTCGACCAGGCGGCCGATGAGTTCATCCGATGGATGAACGGCGCCAGGGCCGCTGACTCACTCCAGTCGATGCGGGAAAGCGCCCACGGGCACGCCCGCGAACTGGTGGAGCGAGCACTGCGCCGGCTGGAAGCTGGTCACGATCCAAGAGCCGTGCTCGAGCAATTGGGCAGCACCCTGGCCAACCGCATCCTGCATGCACCCAGTAAACACCTCAGGCAGGCTGCTGAGGAGGATGACCTGGAGTTGCTCGCAACCATCAACCGGATTTTTTCGCCCCTCGAAGAGAAGCAAAGCGAACTTCCCTGCGAAGACGGCAATGTTCCGGCGGAACGGAATCCCGCGCTATCGGGACGGGCCGGGGGCAAACGATGAAAGATTCCGTTCGTCAGCGCCTGGACACGGTGGTCGCCCGCCATGAAGAAGTCAGCATGCTGCTGTCCCAGCCGGACGTGATTTCAAACCAGAATCGCTACCGCGACCTTTCAGTCGAGTACTCTCAGCTCGAGCCCGTGGTGGCGACCTACCGCCAGTGGAAGAAAGCCCAAGATACACTTCAGCAGGCCAAGTCCATGACCCACGACAGCGACTCCGAGTTGCGCGAACTGGCCCAGCAGGAACTGCTACTGGCCGAGGAGCGCCGGGACGCGCTGGACCTCGAATTGCAACGCCTGCTGCTACCACAGGACCCGAACGACGAGAAAAACATTTTCCTCGAAATACGGGCGGGCACGGGTGGCGACGAAGCCGCACTGTTTGCCGGGGACCTGTTCCGGATGTATCAGCGCTACGCTGAAGGCCGGCGATGGAACCTCGACATTCTGAGTTACAGCGAAGGAGAGCACGGCGGTTTCAAGGAGATCATTGCCTTGGTGGAGGGAAGCGGCGCTTTTTCACGTTTCAAGTTCGAGTCCGGAACCCACCGCGTCCAGCGCGTTCCGGAAACCGAGTCACAGGGGCGCATCCACACCAGCGCCTGCACCGTTGCGATACTGCCGGAAAGCGAGGACATCGAGAGCATCGAAATCAACCCCGCCGACCTGCGCATCGATACGTTCAGGGCTTCCGGCGCCGGCGGACAGCACGTCAACAAGACCGATTCGGCCATCCGCATCACCCACCACCCGTCAGGCATCGTCGTCGAGTGCCAGGACGAACGCTCACAGCACAAGAACAGGGCACGCGCCATGTCGCTCCTGCAGGCCAGGCTGCTGGAACAGGAACAGAGCCGACAGCAGACCGAGCAGGCAGAGTCAAGACGCCTGCAGGTGGGAAGCGGAGACCGCTCGCAGCGCATCCGCACATACAACTTTCCGCAGGGTCGCGTGACGGATCATCGCATCAACCTGACCCTTTACAAACTGGATGAATTCCTCGCCGGCAATCTCGATCTGGTGGTCGATCCCCTGTTGCAGGAGCAGCAAGCGGCGTTGTTAGCCGAGCTTGGAAACTAAAAAAGCAACAGAAAAAAGGCGGAAAACGCGGAATTTACCAGCTGTCCGTGCCAATCGGGATTCACCTGCGGGCGCCTGAAACTCCTGAATGTTTGCAGCTGATGGCACGGCAGACTCTGAATCGACCATTCGCGCAATGCCTATTGCGCAGCACGGACTCTATCATTCTTGTCCTCAGCGGATTTCTTTCTTGCCTGGTCGGCGTTAGTTCCGCAATTGCGGATGACGCCAGAGCGCGAGAGCGGCAGCGAGGTTGAGTGGCAGCGCCAAAGCAACCACCTCAGCGTTGTATTGACCTGGCGGAAGCCACAGCGAGAACAGTGCCAGTGTTCCAGCCAGTGCGATGAGCCACGCGCCGGGTCGATGCAGGGTCGGTATTGCAGCAATTAGCAGCCACAGCGGGTTGAGCAGCAGCAGATTGATATTCGATACGGTCACCCAGTGATCGGTAAACCACCAGAAAAAGGCGAGGACCGCGCCGGCAAGACCCGCGACCACCAGCCAGTAAATCGCCAGATGGGCTGGAGTCACCCGCGGCCAGGCCAGCAACGTCAGGAAAGCGAGCGTCAGCACCACGGTCGGAATGAGGAGATATCGCTTCCACTGCGATGGTGGCTGTGCCGGAGGTGAGGCCAAGGTGGACTGGTGAATCATCACGTCCTCGGACACCAGCAACCGGCCGGTGCGGGGGTGCGGCAACTCCTGCACGGCTTGCGCCAGAACCCCGGGAATAAAGGTTTCGTCATAGCGGCTGATCGGCCGGTCGACCGGGCTGCCAAGACCGGATTGCAACCCAAGGTACAGCCAGTAGTCCATGCTGGTCAGGCGGCGGGTGTGATCACGGTAGTTGAGCGGCGCGGCC
Organism: Lysobacterales bacterium; assembly: GCA_041584255.1. Taxonomy (GTDB): domain Bacteria; phylum Pseudomonadota; class Gammaproteobacteria; order Xanthomonadales; family SZUA-36; genus JAUIBE01. The sequence continues at coordinate 7,519 of JBFHEJ010000011.1, read as the reverse complement.
TGCGGGTCAAATACACCCCGCAGTGCACCACCCAGCGCCAGGTCAACAGCGTCACGGATGCGCGTCGAGCAGTTGTGACGGTAGTAGTCGTAAAGATATTCACGATTGTCCGGGCTGACCTGATTGAGCAGGTGGCCGGTGAGTAACGCCTGCTCCTGCGGATCCAGCTCCAGTTTTTGTGCCCGGATCGAGCGATTCTGGTCGATGTATTCGGCAAACTCCACCTGCGCCGGTCGGGCGGCGGCGAAGTAGTTCAGCCGGCCGAGCAGGAAATTGCGCAGGAACCGCTCCTGTGCAAAGTCAAAAAAGCCGAAGTTGAAGGTGTGGTCGAGCCCGAGGCGCTCATCGCGGATCCAGATCGCGTTGTGGCCGAAGCGCTGCCAGTAGACTTCACCCGGTCCGTAGGTCACCAGCCAGGCTTGCGGTGGCTCGGATTCAGCCTGCGCGACGCAAGCCGGGATCAGTAGTGCCAGCGCCAGGGCGAGGCGAACAAATGTAATGCGAAAAGTCAGGGCAAGCCGGTGGGTGTCAGGCCAGATCATTCACTTCCAGGGTAATGATCCGGCGTGAATCGGCCTGGATCACCCGGAATTCGAAGCGGTTAGCGACCACAATGACGTCATCGAATTCCGGCACACGGCCGAACTCGGCCAGAAGCAGGCCGCCTATGGTGTCATGGTCCTCGCTGTCCAGGTTTGCGCCAAACATCTCGTTGATGTCGGATATCGGCGTCAATGCCTGGACCTGGAAGCGCTTGTTGCCCAGCGGAATGATGGGCGCCTCAATTTCTTCATCGAATTCATCGTCAATTTCGCCGACGATCTCCTCGAGCACATCCTCGATGGTAATCAGCCCCGCCACGCCGCCATATTCGTCGACCACGATTGCCATGTGGTTGCGGCCACCTCTGAAGTCTCGCAACAGCATGTTCAGACGCTTGCTCTCAGGGATCACCATGGCCGGTCGGATGATGGTAGACATGTCGAAAGTCCAGCGCCCCTGCGCCAGATGTGGCAACAGGTCCTTGGCCAACAGGATACCTTCGACCTGATCCTTGTCCTCACCGATGACCGGGAATCGCGAGTGGCCTGATTCGATCAGTTTTGGCAGAAATTCGTCGATCTCGGAATCCATATTGACCACGACCATCTGGGCACGCGGTATCATGGCGTCGCGGACCTGTGTTTCCGACACTTCCAGCGCACCCTCCATCATGGCCAGCGCGTCAGCATCGATAATGCCATTAGCGCAGGCCTCTCGTAAGATGTTCCTGAGATCTTCGCGGTCCCGGGGCCGGGTGGAAAGCGCCTTGCCGATTCGTTCGACCAGCGATTGCCGCCCGGAACCGTCACTCGATTGGTCGTCGTTCATGTCGACTCGGGTCGCAGCGCGCGTTGCGCCACGCCCAATATAGGGCCGCCATTGGCGTGAATTCAACTCAATGATTGTAAGGGTCGGCGATACCGAGGGCGGCCAGGCACTCGATTTCCTGGCGTTCCATCGCGTCGGCCTCCTGTGCATCCTGGTGATCGTGCCCAAGCAAGTGCAGCAAACCATGGATCGTCAGGTGCGCCCAATGGTCTTTGTGAGGCTTATTTTGCTGATCGGCTTCCGCCTGCACCACTTCCGCGCAAATGACGATGTCGCCCAGCGGCTCTGGTGAGATCTTGCCCTTCAAGGCGGCGGGAAGGTCCGCGGGAAAAGAAAGCACGTTGGTCGGCTTGTCCCGGCCCCTGAAGCGACTGTTCAGTGCCTGCATTTCCGCCTCGTCGACAACGCGCACGGTCAAAGCCACGTTTTGCCGCCCTTCCAGGGCGATGGCAATCCAGCGCTCGAATTCCGCCGCACTCGGAACATTCGGGCTGCCCGAGGCGTTCTGGCACTCAAGCTCGATCGTCTTGGTCTCCGGCACCGCGCTCGTCGCCCTGATTCCTGTCGTCTTCTGCGTACGCTTCGACGATGCGCTGCACCATGGGGTGGCGCACGACGTCGCCCGCGGCGAACCAGGTGAAACTCACGCCGGATACCTCGGACAAGATGCGCAGCGCGTGTTTGAGCCCCGAGGCCGCCTTGCGCGGCAAGTCAATCTGGGTAACGTCACCGGTGACCACCGCGGTGGAGCCGAAACCAATGCGCGTGAGGAACATTTTCATTTGTTCGCGGGTAGTGTTCTGGGCTTCATCCAGGATCACGAACGCGTCGTTAAGGGTCCTGCCTCGCATGAATGCCAGCGGCGCGACCTCGATGACGTTTCGCTCGATCAGTGTCGCGACACGTTCGAAACCGAGCATCTCGTAGAGCGCGTCGTACAGGGGCCGGAGGTAAGGGTCGACCTTTTGGGCCATATCGCCGGGCAGAAAACCAAGCCTCTCGCCGGCTTCCACGGCCGGGCGCACCAGCACGATGCGCTGCACCCTGTCCTCCTGCAAGGCCGCAACAGCGCAGGCCACTGCCAGATAGGTCTTGCCGGTGCCAGCCGGGCCCACGCCGAAATTGATGGCGTTGCGCGCAATGTTGCGCATGTACTTCTTCTGGTTGGGTCCACGGCCCCGGATCAACCCCCTCTTGGTGCGGACGGCCACCTCCTGGTCGTCTTCCTGAATGGTGTGAATTTCTTCGATGCCGGATTCCTGCAGGTGCAGGTTGAGCAATTCCGGGGTCAGCACCTCGTGCTCGGTGAGCTTGTAGAGATTTTTCAGCAGTCGCCGGGCCGCCTTGGCCGGCTTCTCCTCGCCCTGGATGTTGAACAGGTTGCCTCTGCAGAAAATCTCGACGGCGAGCCGCGATTCAATCTGCTTGAGGTGGTCGTCAAACTGGCCGCAAAGATTGGCCAGTCGCTCATTGTCAACGGGTTCCAGTTCGAGCGAGAGTCTTTTGCTCACGATGCGCGGGCTTCTAGATCGGCCAACCGCCCCCGCAGGGAATGGCTGAGCGCCTCCGTGATGACAACGTCTGCAAATTGACCGATCAGACGCGGGTGGCCGTCGAAGTTCACTACGCGGTTGTTTTCGGTACGGCCGGCAAGCTGGTGAGGATTCTTTTTGGAGGCGCCTTCGACCAGCACACGCTGCCGACTGCCAACCATGACACGGCTGTAAGTGGCGGCCTGCTCATTGACCAGCTTCTGCAGTCGCTGCAGGCGCTCTTTCTTGACCTCCAGCGATGTATCGTCGGGCAGGCTGGCAGCCGGTGTTCCGGGCCGGGGCGAAAAGATGAAGCTGAAGCTCTGGTCAAATTTCAACTCGCGGATCAATCCCATGGTCTGCTCGAAATCATGCTCGGTCTCGCCCGGGAATCCGACGATAAAATCCGATGACAGCGCGATATCAGGCCGCAGTTCACGCAACCGGCGGATCTTCTGTTTGTATTCCAGCACAGTATGGCCGCGCTTCATCATGGCCAGGACACGGTCCGAACCGCTCTGTACCGGCAGGTGAACGTAGTTGGCCAGCTTCGGGATTTCGCCGAAGGCCTCGATCAGGCTGCGGGAAAATTCTACCGGGTGCGAGGTGGTGAAACGGATGCGCTCGATGCCGTCGATCGCGGCCACATAGTGAATCAGCAGCGCGAGGTCGGCGGTGCCGCCATCGTGCATGGGCCCGCGAAAGGCGTTAACGTTCTGTCCCAGCAAATTGATTTCGCGCACGCCTCGCTCGGCCAGGCTGGCGCATTCGGCAACCACGTCATCAAGCGGACGGCTGACCTCCTCCCCGCGGGTGTAGGGCACCACGCAGAAACTGCAGTACTTGCTGCAGCCTTCCATGATCGACACGAACGCCGTCGGTCCGGTCTTGCCCGGTTCCGGCAGGTTGTCGAATTTTTCGATTTCAGGGAATGAAATATCGACAGCCGGTTTGCCCTTTTGCCGAACCGAATCGAGCAGCATCGGCAGGCGGTGCAGGGTTTGAGGGCCAAACACCAGGTCGACAATCGGGGCGCGGCGAATGATGTCCTCGCCTTCCTGGCTCGCCACGCAGCCGCCGACTCCTATGACCACGCCGGGCCTGGCGCCCTTCAAGTTTTTCCAGCGACCAAGCTGAGAAAAGACTTTTTCCTGAGCCTTGTCGCGAATCGAACAGGTATTGATGAGGATGACGTCGGCCTCGGCTTCGTTGTCGGTCAATTCGAGGCCGTGCGAAGCCGCCAGCACATCCGCCATCTTGCCGGAATCGTACTCGTTCATCTGGCAGCCATGCGTCTTGATGTACAGCTTTCCGCTCATATCTCTTTAATTGGTCTGTTTTCTGGCGTCCGCTCGGCGGGCCGATCCGGAGAACCGCGTAGAATACACCGATGGCCGTCGGGCCGCTATGGCACCGTGTGGCCCTGGCCTTAACTCGGGCTATAATCGCGCGCGCAGCGCAGGCCAATCCTGCAATCAAACCGCGCACCGGAGATGCTATGAATCAAACCATGCGCGCGCTCGTCAAACGCGAAGCGGCACCCGGCATCTGGATGGATGAGGTCCCGGTCCCCGAACCGGGCACCAACGAAGTCCTGATCCGCCTTGAGAAAACCGCCATCTGCGGTACTGATGTCCACATCCACCAGTGGGATGAGTGGGCCCAACGAACCATCAAGCCTGGTCTCGTGATCGGTCACGAATTCGTCGGCCGCATTGAAGCCCTTGGCGAAGGCGTTACAGGTTACGAGATTGGCGGCCGCGTTTCAGCCGAAGGCCATATCGTTTGTGGCCATTGCCGCAATTGCCGCGCCGGACGACCACACCTTTGCCCCAACACGATCGGCATTGGCGTCAATCGCGACGGCGCCTTTGCCGAGTTTGTAGTCGTACCCGCTTCGAACCTGTGGCCGATTCCGGCTGGCATTGCTCCCGAACTGGCCGCGTTTTTCGACCCCTTCGGCAATGCGGCACACTGCGCCCTGCAGTTTGACCTCGTCGGCGAGGACGTGCTGATTACAGGTGCCGGACCGATTGGAATCATCGCTGCCGGAATCTGCCGTCACGTCGGCGCCAGGCATATCGTAATTTCGGACCTGAACGATTACCGGCTCGATCTGGCCAGGAAAATGGGCGCCACCCACACGGTGAACGTGACGACGGAATCCATCGCAGGTGCGGTGAGAGGATTGGGCATCGAAGGGTTCGACATCGGCCTGGAGATGTCTGGTAATCCCGGCGCCTTCAACGACATGCTCCACAACATGTACCACGGGGGCAAGATCGCGCTGCTCGGACTACTGCCGGAAGGAACGGGCTGCGACTGGGACCAGGTGATTTTCAAAGGCCTGGAACTGCACGGTATTTACGGCCGGAGGATGTACGAAACCTGGTACAAGATGACCCAAATGGTTCTCGGCGGCTTCCCGCTCGAACGCGCAATGACACACCACATCCCGATTGATGAATTTGAAAACGGATTCGAACTGATGCGTTCGGGGCAGTGTGGCAAGGTGGTGTGCGACTGGACCGGAGAAGTTTAGTGCCTGATCTGAATCGTTTTCGCGAAACGCTCGACGAAATCCGTCAAGCCGGGCTGTACAAGGACGAGCGCGTCATCACCAGCCCGCAGCGCGTGGCGATCACGGTGGCCGACGGCCGCGAAGTGCTCAACTTCTGCGCCAACAACTATCTCGGCCTGGCTGACCATCCAGAGGTCATCGCTGCCGCGCACCGGGCGCTCGACGATCATGGTTTCGGCCTTGCCTCGGTGCGATTTATCTGTGGCACGCAGGATCTCCACAAAGAGCTTGAAAGCACCATTTCGCAGTTTTTCGGCACCGATGACACCATCCTTTACACCTCCTGCTTCGACGCCAATGGCGGCCTGTTCGAAACCATCCTGGGGCCGGAGGATGCAGTGATTTCAGATCAGCTCAATCACGCTTCCATCATCGACGGGATTCGCCTGTGCAAGGCCCAGCGTCACCGCTATCCCAACAGCGACATGGCTGCCCTAGAGGCGCTGCTAAAAGAAACCCAGTCCAGCCGCACCCGGCTGATCGCCACCGATGGGGTGTTCAGCATGGACGGCTACATCGCGAAACTGGATGAAATCTCGGAGCTTGCCGCGCGTTACGACGCGCTGCTGATGGTCGATGACAGCCATGCGACTGGCTGTTTCGGCCCTACGGGTCGCGGATCAGCGGAGTTTCACGGCGTCATGGACAGGGTCGACGTCTTTACGTCAACGCTGGGCAAGGCGCTCGGGGGCGGATCCGGCGGGTTCACCACCGGCCGCCAGGAAATCATTGACCTGTTGCGCCAGCGCTCTCGACCTTATCTTTTTTCAAACACCCTGCCCCCGCCACTGGTGGCAGCCTCGATCAGGGTCTTCGAGATGCTGTCCGCGACCACCGCGTTGCGGGACAAGCTGGAGGAGAACACGCGCTTTTTCCGCGGGGCCATGCGCGAGGCCGGCTTCGAAATCAAGCCTGGCGAGCATCCCATCGTGCCGGTGATGCTTCACGATGCACCGCTGTCCCAGGAATTCGCAGCCAGACTGCTCGAGGAAGGCATCTACGTGATCGGCTTCTTCTTTCCGGTGGTGCCCCAGGGCGAAGCACGCATCCGCGTGCAACTCTCGGCGGCCCATGAACGCGCACACCTGGAGCGTGCGGTCCGGGCTTTCAGCAAGGTGGGCCGGGAACTCGGAGTCATCTAGAGGACCTCATGGCATCCCCTGCCGAATCGACAAGCCCGCGATTTACTGCAGATCTCGCCGTGCGCTTCGCCGCCGCGCGCGAGCTAACCGTCAAGCTCACTCGACCGCTCGCCGAGGAGGACATGGTCGTGCAGTCGATGCCGGACGTGAGTCCCACCAAGTGGCACCTGGCCCACGTCACCTGGTTCTTTGAACGGTTTATCCTTGAACACCATGCCGAAGGCTACCAGCGCTTCAACGACGCCTACGACTACCTGTTCAATTCCTACTACCACACCGCAGGCAAGATGCACGCCCGGCCGCGGCGAGGTCTGCTGTCGCGCCCAACCTTCAATGAAGTCCTGGCCTATCGCCGACACGTCGATACCCAAATGCTCGGGTTGATCGAACAGCGCTCCGGGGATGCCGAACTCGAATTTCTGGTCGCCCTGGGCATTAATCACGAACAGCAACACCAGGAACTGCTTCTCACCGATATCAAGCATGTGCTGTGGTGCAATCCGCTGCAGCCCGCCTACAACGCCGCGTTGCCGGCTGTTGAAGGTCACTCGCTAAACCGGCCCCTGAGTTGGTCCGGCATTACCGGCGGCGTCTGTCGAATCGGCGCCAGCGGCACCGATTTCGTTTTCGACAACGAAACCCCGCGTCATGATGCGCTGCTCCATGACTGCGCGCTGGCCGATCGGCTGGTCACCAACGGTGAGTTTCGCGATTTCATCAGGAACGGCGGGTATTCAGAGCCCTCCCTGTGGCTGTCGGACGGCTGGTCAGTGATCAATGAGCGAGGCTGGAACCGGCCGCTATACTGGCAGGAAGACCTGGAGCGCGAATACACCCTTGGCGGCTGGAGGCCCATCGACTGGCATGCGCCAGTCGTGCACGTCAGCTACTAC
>JBFHEJ010000010.1:0-18400 GCA_041584255.1 Lysobacterales bacterium | reverse complement strand
TCATTTGGTATAGTTGCACCATGACATTTCGCGCTCGTTTTTGTCTCCACGCCGCGCCATGACCTACCAGGTACTCGCCCGAAAGTGGCGGCCCCGTTCCTTTAAGCAGTTGATTGGGCAGGAGCACGTTTCCAAGGCGCTCATCAACGGTCTTGATCAGGATCGCCTGCACCATGCCTTCCTTTTCACTGGAACAAGAGGCATAGGAAAGACCACCATTGCACGCATCCTGGCAAAGTGCCTGAATTGCGAATCGGGGGTCTCCTCTCAGCCGTGCGGAGAATGTGCTTCCTGCGTGGACATTGATGAAGGCCGTTTCGTAGACATGATCGAAATCGACGCGGCTTCACGCACTGGTGTGGACGACATGCGGGAATTGCTGGAGTCGGTGCAATACACACCGACACGCGGCCGTTACAAGGTCTACATCATAGACGAGGTGCACATGCTGAGCACCAGCAGCTTCAATGCGCTTCTCAAGACGCTCGAAGAGCCACCTCCGCACGTCAAGTTTGTGTTTGCTACCACGGACCCGGAGAAAATCCCTGTCACCATCCTTTCACGTTGCCTGCGTTTCAGCTTGCGGCGACTGAATCCGGATCAGATCGCTGCGGCGCTGCAGGCAATCTGCGCAGCGGAAAATATTGAAACCGATGACGCCGCATTGGAAAAGATATCGAGGGCCGCTGACGGAAGTATGCGTGATGCGCTTAGCCTGCTGGACCAGGCGACAGCCTATGGAGGAGGCAAGCTGAGCGAAGAAGAAGTCGGGCGGATGCTCGGTCTCGTGGAGCACCGCCACGTAGCCGCACTGGTGCAAGCGTTGGCAGACGGTGAGGCGGAGGATGTCCTTGAGGCCGTGGGGACGATACATGCGCAGGCCGGCGATCCCGAGGCTTTGCTGAGGGACCTGGCGGAAGTACTCCATCGCATTTGCCTGGTGCAGTGCGTTCCTGAATTCAGGGATCGTGAGCGCGCGGACTGGTCGTCAATTGAGGCATTGGCGCCGAAGCTGTCGAAAGAGTCGGCGCAGCTTTTTTACCAAATCGCTATCAAGGGTGCGGCCGACCTCGGATTGGCACCGGACCCGCGCACGGGGCTTGAAATGACATTGCTGAGGATGCTGGCCTTCGATCCTGCGAGAGTCGTGGGTTCGGCATCAGGTGGCCAACCCCGAGCGGAACGTGCTGGCAAAGCAGCCCGTTCCAGTCCGGCCGGAAAGTCGCCCAAAGCCGCGGAACAGCGAAAATCCGCAGCGCCGGGCACAGCCGCCGCCGTGGAAACTGGACAGCCGCAGGCTTTGCCCCCGGAAAAAACCCCTGATCAGAAGTGGCTTTCGCTGATGGAGCAACTGTCGCTGAGGGGGCAGGTTCGGGAGCTTGCACGAAATGTTCACCTTCGATCGACCGAAGGCGACCGCTGGTTGTTTGTCATACCGCCGGCGCTGCGGCACCTGGGTTCCAAGCAGTGCGTGAACCGTCTGGGGCAGGCTATTAGCGAGCGGCTTGGAACCGCCGTGCAGGTTTCACTGGACGATTGCCCCGACGCCGATTTGTTTTCGGCAGCCGGTATCAGCGATAGGGGACAGCGCAGCAAGCAAAGTGACGCTGAACGTGCGATCGAAGAAGACCCGACCGTTCGGGCATTGAAGGAAAAGCTCGGCGCCACCATAGTTGAAGACTCGATTCAACCGCTGCAGTAATTGGCCGGCATCCGGCAGGCCAGGAGAATCACCATGAAGGGCAATATTGCAGGCCTGATTCAGCAGGCGCAAAAAATGCAACAGGAAATGGAGAAAGCCAAGGAAGAGCTGGCGCGTCTCGAGGTCACCGGAGAGGCGGGCGGTGGACTGGCCAAAGTGACCATGGACGGACGCCATGCTGTCAAAAGGGTGAAAATCGACCCTGGTCTTCTCGATGACGTGGAGATGCTGGAAGATATCCTGACTGCTGCTGTCAACGATGCCGTTAATCGGCTGGCCGAGGCCAATGAGCAGAGGATGGGAGATCTGACCACGGGATTATCCCTTCCGCCGGGGCTGAAGCTTCCCTTCTAAGCAACGCTGCTGTGAATGAGCAACCACTGCTCGACCGCCTGATCGACGCCCTGCGCTGTCTTCCCGGCGTTGGCCCAAAGACAGCACAGCGAATGGCTTTTCACATCCTTGAGCGTGATCGTGACGGTGGCCGCACGTTGGCTTCCATGTTGAGCCGCGCCTGTGAAGAAATCTCAAATTGCCAGCGCTGCCGTAATCTCACTGAAGAAAATCTCTGCAGCATCTGTCGAAATTCCGGTCGGAATGCCACCCTATTGTGCGTCGTCGAATCACCCAGCGATGTCGTCGCCATCGAACGGGCGACGGGTTACCGCGGACTGTATTTCGTTCTGCTGGGTCGCCTGTCACCCATCGACGGGATCGGACCGGAGGATATCGGTCTCGACGATCTCAAAGAGCGTCTTGGATCGGGCGAGATTACGGAGCTGATTATCGCCACCAACCCTACGGTGGAGGGAGAAGCGACGGCATACTACCTCAGGGAATTGGCTGTGGAGCACGCGGTACGCGCCAGCCGCATCGCTCATGGGGTGCCACTGGGTGGTGAATTGGAGTATATCGACCAATCAACACTCGCCATGGCTTTCTCCTCCCGTCAACCCATCCCGGATTGATTCCTGGTTTGACTCGGGTGGTCTCGGGGCCGTGTCATGCCGGCCCCGAGCTGCTCCTATCATCCACTCAATTCTCTGGCGGGGTCGAATCCTGCAATGAAATGACATCGCGGTTTCGATCGACTGTACGCAGTCCGATGCCTTTGACGTTGACGAGCTGGTCAATGTGCTCGAACGGCCCGTTCTGTTGACGATATTCAACAATTTTTTCGGCTTTGCTCAAGCCGACTCCGTTCAATGCTTCGGCGAGCTCCTCAGCTGAAGCCTTGTTTATGTTGACTGTCTGTGCAGCCAGGAGCGGCATGACCAGCAGGCAGCCCAGTATGAATCCAAGCACTCGCTTCATAGTTTCGGTTCCTCAGGTTGGACAGGTGTGGTGAGCCGGAGACGACATTCGGAGCAACCGACTTCATCTCAGCTATGGCTCGACAACAGGGTACGGTTCTGAGTCATTGGCTGGCGATGGGAAAATTCCGGAAATACTGTCAGAAAAAAACTTCGCGGCGGTTCTCAGTTTTTGAGAGCGGCTCGTGTTCCACTAACAGCCATTGGGATCACCAGACGTAGGAAATTGCGATGCTGAATGTCAAACGCGATTTGATCGGGAAGACCATTACAGGTGTCATTGCTGTGCCTGGAGAGGGCCGTGACGGTAGGGTCCAATTAGAGAAACGACCCAATGAAATCTGGATGTTGCAGTTCTCGGACGGCAGTTATGTTGAATTTGTTTCGCCCGGTGCCAGGCGTGGGTTGCGGCGTTCCGCGAGGCGGGGCCCAACAGCTGGTCGGCGCGACCAAACTGACGGCCCTCAATTGGCGCTAAATGTAGCCTGAGGCAGACCTTCAGGGGTTATCCACATTTCCTGTGGATAACCCTGTGAGAAAAACACTCGCCCTGAAGGGGCCACAGGACCCGCTCAGGTTTGCTCAAAATTTGAGCAAATCCATAATTAAATTATTTTTCAGGTAGTTACGATGGCACGCAATGCATAATTCAGCTTAGAGACATGAAATATGGGTGTCACAAAAGACAATCAGGCATTTGTGCATAAACACCTCACATCAAATCGAAGAAAAGGCTATAAAGCATTGATTTTGTCTTCTGACCCAAGCTCAAGCGACCAGCTCTCTAGTTCATCCAAAATTCGTTGGGCTCGTGCATCTTCCCGGTGCGCCTCGCGCGCATTGGACAACTCGTGTTTGAACGCCTCAAAACCGTAAAAATCACCCCCGGCAGGCTCGGCCAGGCGTGAAGCGCGGTCTCTCTCCCAGGCTGCCCACTCTGATGAATTAAGGCTGTCCGGCCAGTTCCTGGCCCTATACCGCAGTAGCATGAGCGGCAGGCGCGGGTCCTGAAATGCCCAGGATTTTTTTGCAAGCTCCTCGGGCGTGCACTGGCGTGCGGCCGCCATTGCTCGTCGGTCCGAATTCGAAAAGAAGCCGGCGCGGTAAAGCGCCAGCTCCGGATCGACGTCAGCCACCTCAAATTCGGCCTGAAACGCCCCCCTGACGGTTCTGCGAACCGAGTCAATGCTGCGACTGAGCAGTTCGGCATTCTCCCGGCAGCGATCCGGGTCGAGTCCGATCCGCTTGTGATCCACTCCGGCCAGCACGGAGGCAGGCGCCAACATCGGCACCGCGTTCCATTTCACCGCCTTGAGCGGAAGGCGGGTCAAGTCTTCAGGCAGGTCTGCCGCAGGGGTAAACACGCGTTCCCGGAGTGCTTCTGCGTCGCACTTGACCAGTTCTACCGCATCACCCATGAGATCGAAGACGATAACAGCCTTGTCGTTGTTCGGGTGGCGGGCCAGCGGCAGTACCAGGGTCGTGCACCCGCGGACAGACGGAACCCGCCCCGAAGTGTGTACCACAGGCTGGAGTGCTTGCGGGTCCAGCAGCTCGCGCGCTTTTTGTTTGTCGCGCATGGCCAGGGACCACTCAAACAGCCTTGGCTGCACCTGGCGAATCATGCGGGCAAGCCCGATGGTCGCCATCACATCGGCGAGCGCATCGTGGGCGTCACCATGCTCAATTCCGTTGGCAGTGGTCAGGTCCTGCAGGCGAAAGCTCGGACGGGCTCCGATTCGTGATTGCGATCCAACCTGGCCGCCGGCTTCGGCTTCGACCATGGGCCATTCAATGCCCTCCGGACGGAGTGCATAGCACATGCGGGCCAGGTTGATGATGTCCCAGCGTGTGTTGCCGTTTTTCCATTCCCTTTCGTAGGGATCAAAGAGATTTCGATAAAACAGATGCCGCGTCACTTCGTCGTCGAAGCGCAGGCTGTTGTAGCCAACGGAGCAGGTGTTGGCCACCATCATGAGTTCGTTAATCTGGCGAGCAAACTCCGCCTCGACGACGCCATTGCTTAGCGCTTTTTGGGGCGTAATGCCGGTAACCAGACAGGCTTGTGGTCGCGGTAAAACGTCACCCGCCGGTGCGCAGTAAACCACCAGCGGCTCATCGACTGGGTTCAAGTCCGGATCTGTCCGTTGTGCGGCAAACTGGCATGGCCTGTCTACAGCCGGGTTCGTGCCGAACGTCTCGTAGTCGTGCCAAAGAAAGGTCATTTCGAAGCCCAGGTCATGATGTGCTGGCTGTCAATTTCTACGATCTGGTCAGCCCATTTTTCACACGTATCCTGCATATGGCGTGCGATACGTTCGAATCTCTGCAGAAAGCGCTCGACTGAATCGCGATCCGGGAGTTGGCATTCAATGTCCCGGTCACGCGCCGATTCCTGTTCCTGCTGCCAGCGCCAGTCCACCACAAATGTCCATCCAGGGACAGCCAGAAACCAACTGCGGTCGAGGCGAGAGCGCAAGTCAGCGTGGTAGCGTGCCAGATACTTGTTGACCAGGCGTCGCCAGGCACCCTCCGAATCTTGTTCCGCCTCGAGGGCGTTGATCGGACAATCGAGTTCAGATTCTTCCTGTGGCGGTGCGCCGACCAGCCAACCCTCCACGATGACGACATGCGGCACATTGAGCACCGGCTCAAAAGTTTCCGGGGCTGCCCGCTGGTCGCGCAATTTGTCAAAGCGCGGCAGGAAGAGCCCCTCGATCTCCCCGGAGCGGAGCCGGTCGAGGTCGTCGATCAACCGGCTCCAGTCGTGCGTCCCGGGCACGCCACGGTCCTCAAACAGCGCATGAACCCGCGTCAGCCGACTTCGCTCTTCACGCCCGAGGTAATAGTCGTCTAATCCGACGACGACCGCGTTGATGCCAAGGCCCCCCAACACGGCACTGAGCACTCGCGCCAGGCTTGATTTGCCGCTCCCAGGCGCGCCTGCGAGTCCAACGGTCGATACATCGCGAGTAGGGATGTCCCCGATCAACCTGGACGCGACCATTGCCGCCGCGCTGCGTTGTGCCGGCGTCCAGCAGGTCGAGTTCCGGAGTTGTAGGTCGGCCAGGGTGGCTACGGATGGCCCTTCTTCCGGGGCTTGGCCAATGCTCGGGGACATGCCACCATGGTACACCTGCACTTCATCATTCGGGCCGGCCATGAACGACGAAAATCGAACCGCCCTCGACGAACTGCTTGGGCTCATTCGGCTGGAGCAACTGGAGGTCAACCTGTTTCGAGGCCTCAGTCGCGATATTGGTACGCCGAGGGTTTTCGGCGGGCAGGTGCTGGCCCAGGCATTACTGGCCGCCAGCAACACCGTCAAGGACCGCCTGGTTCATTCGCTGCACGCCTATTTCCTGCTGCCCGGTAATCCCGACGCGCCGATTGTCTACAACGTTGAGCACAATCGTGACGGCCGGAGTTTTAGCTCGCGGCGTGTCCTGGCCATCCAGCACGGCCGGCCCATATTCAATCTGATTGCCTCATTCCAGGTCGAAGAAAAGGGCATCGAACACCAGTTCCAAATGCCGCAGGTTCCGGATCCCGGCAGCCTGGAATCCGATCCCGAAGTGGCAGCCGAAAAACTCGAGATCGCACCCGACATGCTGCGCCGCTGGTGCGATCGCTTTGGTCCGTTCGAATTTCGCACGGTGGAGGGTGACCCGCTCAACCTGGCAGGACCCTCGCCACCCCACAGGCGAATCTGGTTTCGCCTGTGCGGAAGTCCGGGGCATGATCAGATCATCCACCGCGCCCTGCTGGCCTATGTGTCTGATTTTCATCTCTTCGGCACGGCGATGCTGCCCCATGGAATTTCCTGGTTCAACGAGCGTCTGATGGTGGCAAGCCTCGATCACGCCATGTGGTTTCATCATGACGTGAAGGTGGATGAGTGGCTTCTATACGATTGCGACAGCCCCATCACGAGTGGAGGCCGAGGACTGGCTCGTGGCCTGATTTACAATGTGAATGGCCGCCTGATAGCCAGCACCGCACAGGAAGGCGTGGTGCGGTTGCGCGAATAGCAGGTGACCTGGCTAAGATGAAATGAGAACCAATGGAGAAAGACAGTGAGCAATACTGAAACGGCGCACTTTGCAGCAGGCTGTTTTTGGGGAGTGGAAGCGCGATTCCGTGAACTCGATGGCGTGATCGACGCGCCCGTGGGCTACATGGGCGGCACGACCGACAAACCGACCTACCAGGAGGTTTGTACCGGCAACACCGGACACGCGGAAACGGTCGAGGTGGTTTTCGATCCGGATACGATCAGTTATGAGGCCCTGCTCAACACCTTTTTTGACATGCATAATCCCACCACGCTCAACCGGCAAGGCCCGGACCGTGGCACCCAATATCGTTCCGCCATTTTCTACCATGGCGACAATCAGAGGCGCGCGGCCCTGAGGAAAATCGACGAACTCGGGCAGTCCGGCCGATGGCAAGAGGTTATCGTGACGCAGGTGGAACCCGCGGGAACGTTCTACAAAGCCGAGGAGTACCACCAGCGCTACCTGGAGAAGAATGGCGCGGCGCACTGCTCGATTTAACGGGTCTCGACCGATTGGAGGAGACTTTAACCAAATCCTTGATTTGATTTAGAATCATGATGGACAGGACAGGGGTTGAGTGCCCTGGATCGGGTAAACAGGGGAGGAACGGTATGCAAAGGATCGCAGCAGCCCATCTGCCGGCAGGCCGCCTGGCCAGCGTGTTTTTGATGGTCGCCGTGCTCACCGTCCCCGCGTTTGCGGAAGGTGACGTGTACAAGTACGTCGACGAGAACGGCATCCTCAACTACACCAATGTTGCGCCGCCAAAGGACGTGGACTACACCACGCTCAAATTCCCCTGCTATGCCGCTGATGCAAGCTGTCGCAAGATCCGCTGGGAAGAGGTGCCGCTCAATACCCAGGCATTCTCTTCGCAGATCCGATCTGCAGCGGTGTACAACAAAGTGGATGAATCACTGATACGGGCCATCATTCATGCCGAGTCGGCATACCACGCTGACGCGGTATCCCCCAAGGGCGCACAAGGTTTGATGCAGTTGATGCCGGAAACACAGGCCAAGCTGAATGTCCGCAATCCTTTCGATCCGGCGCACAATATTGCCGGCGGAGTGCGCCACTTGTCGGGGTTACTCCGCGAATTCCAGGGCAACGTGACCAAGGCCGCCGCGGCCTACAATGCCGGCAGCGGGGCAGTGCGCAAATATGGTGGCGTGCCGCCATACGAGGAAACCCGCGAGTATGTGCGACGGATCAGGATCCTCCACCAACGCTACGAGGACGCCCTTGCGGGGAGCTAAACGCTTTCAGTAAGCTGTCACCGTTCAATTGCGGGCATGTCGCCGCGGCACCTCAATAAAGCAACCTGGCGCCCTGTACCTGCTCGAGTTGATCCAATGCCGCGATCAGCTCGTCACAGGCCTTGATGCCGAAGTCTTCGCCGAGTTCGAGCTGCGCGCGGCCCCGGCCGTTGCTGTAATCCACGTATACCCGGTGACTGCCATCGCGGTAAGGCGCAAACGTCTTGAGCAGGGCGTCCACGACCGCAGGATCCGGCCCCCGCACGGCGATCGATATACCCGATGCAAAACGACTCTTGGCTTCCGACAACGACATTACCTTCTGCCCCTTCATGCGGTAACCGCCGGAAAATTCATCGTGCCGGACTTCCCCTTCGACCACGATGATGTCTTCGCGCGAGATGAGTTCGGCGTACAGCCCCCAGTTCTCCTCGAAAAGCGACACTTCCACGCGTCCACAGCCGTCCTCGATAGCAACGAAGCCGCCACCCGTGTTGCGGCGTCGCACCGACTGCACCATGCCGGCAAGCACCATCATCATGCCGCGGCGGCCGTGGCCGTTACCGCCGCTCTCGGCAGAGAGTACCGAAGGAATGCGGTCCAGCGGACAGGTTGTGAAGCAAGACAAATCACCGGACTGGAGTCTCACCGGGTGGCCGGTGAGATAAAGCCCGAGGGTTTCGCGTTCTGCCTGAAGGCATTGCAACTCGGTCCATCTGGGCGCGTCATCATCTCCTTCGAAGTCCGGCTGAGAGATGGCGGCCTCGACTGGAGAGCCGAACATGTCGGTCTGGCCTGTTTCCATGTTTCGCTGGGCTTGTTCGGCGGCCTGCATGGCCGCCGGCAGTCGGGCCAGCAGCCGGGCCCGGTGGCGGTCATCGTCCAGCTCGTCGAGTGCCCCGCAGCGAATCAGGATCTCCATTGCGCGCCGATTGAGCTTTCTGAGGTCGCTCCGGTTGCAGAAATCAGCCAGTTCTGTGAAAGCGCCTTTGTTCTCACGCTCGGCGGTGATCATTTCGATCGCACCGCGGCCCACGCCCTTGATCGCGCCCAGGCCGTAGCGAATGGCGTTGTTGCCGTCAGCGGTAAAGGCGTAGTCGCATTGATTGATGCTTGGAGGCAGAACCTCGATGTCGAGTTCGCGGCACTCGTGGATCAACTCGTTGATCTTGTCGGTGTTGTCCATGTCGGCCGACAGAACGGCCGCCATGAATTCCGACGGGTAGTGGGCTTTCAGCCATGCGGTCTGGTAGGCGATCAGTGCATAGGCGGCGGAATGTGATTTGTTGAAACCGTATCCTGCAAAGGTCTCCATCTGGTCAAAGATCACGTTGGCCTGGGTCCCATCGACCCCGCGCTCGACTGCGCCTTCGACGAACACCAGTCGCTGCTTGGCCATCTCAGCAGGTTTTTTCTTGCCCATGGCGCGACGCAGGATGTCGGCCGCACCGAGGGAGTAGCCGGCAAGAACCTGGGCGATTTGCATTACCTGTTCCTGGTAAAGGATGACGCCGTAGGTGGGTTTCAGGATGGGCTCGAGCTTGGGATGCGGGTAACGTACGGTGGCACGACCATGCTTGCGGTCGATATAGTCGCCTACCATGCCTGACTCGAGGGGACCCGGCCTGAAAAGGGCCACCAGGGCGACAATTTCATTGAAGTTGTCGGGCACCAGGCGCCGCATCAGGTCTTTCATGCCGCGGGATTCCAGTTGGAACACTGCCGTTGTTCTCGTCGCCTGCAGCAGCGCATAAGTTTCCTGGTCGTCCATCGGCAGCTCTTCTAGCACGATAGGCAACTCGCCTGCCTTTCGCCGCCGGGCGTTGATGGTCGCCAGGGCATGGTTGATGATGGTCAAGGTGCGCAGCCCCAGGAAATCGAACTTGACGAGGCCAATAGTTTCAACATCGTCCTTGTCAAATTGGGTGACCGTGCTGCTGCCGCCGGATTCACAAAACAGCGGCATGAAATCGGTCAGCGCGGAAGGAGCGATGACAACCCCGCCGGCATGTTTGCCGGCATTGCGCGTCAGCCCCTCGAGCGACATCGCGAGATCGATGATGGCGCGGGTATCTTCCTCGTTTTTGTAGCGCTTTTTTAGTTCAGGTTCCTGCTCCAGCGCCTGTTTCAGGGTAATACCGAGCGAGAACGGAATGAGCTTGGCGATGCCGTCCACGTGACCGTAGCCGTGGCCCAGAACCCGACCGCAGTCGCGCACTACCGCCCGCGCCGCCATGGTGCCGAAGGTGATGATCTGGCTGACCTGATGATGTCCATAAGTCTCGGCGACGTATTCAATCACTCGGTCGCGATTTTCCATGCAAAAATCGATGTCGAAATCAGGCATGGAGACGCGCTCTGGATTGAGGAACCTTTCGAACAGCAGTTCATGTTCCAGCGGATCGAGGTCGGTGATCCCCAGCGACCAGGCGACTACGGAGCCAGCTCCCGAGCCACGGCCGGGGCCGACCGGGATGTCATGGTTCTTCGCCCAGCGAATGAAGTCGGCAACGATCAGGAAGTACCCGGCAAAACCCATGCTGTTGATAACTCCCAGTTCGGTTGCGAGTCGCTCGCGGTACTGAACGCCCTCCTGAGGGTCGTCATGGCGCCGGCGCTTGAGCCGGGCCCTCAGTCCTTCGTCTGCTTTGAGTGCCAGGAACGTCTCGATGGGCTGTTCGTCGGGCGTTGGAAAATCCGGCAGGAAATACTGGCCAAATTCGAGTCCCAGGTTGCAGCGCATGGCGACTTCGACGGTATTGTCCAGCGCTTCGGGAATGTCAGCAAAGCACTCCGCCATCTCTTCCGGTGTCTTGAGGTACTGCTCTTCGGAGTAGCGCTGAACCCGCCGCTTATCAGCCAGCAACCGGCCGTCGTGTATGCAAACACGTGCCTCGTGGGCAAAGAAATCGGCGCGTTCGAGGAAGCGCACGTCATTGCTCGCCAGCACCGGGCACTCATGCTTTGACGCCAGTCCAAGCAGGTAGGGTTCGATGCGGGATTCGTACTCACGGCCGGTTCGGGTCAATTCAAGATAAAAGCGATCTCCGAAAAGGCCTCGCCAGGAGCCCATCAAGGCTTCTGCCCGGTTGGGATGATTGTTGTACAACGCCTGGCCGATGTCGCCGCCAGGCCCTGAGAGCGCGATCAGTCCATCGGCCGAGTCATCCATCCATTCCCGGTGGACATGGGGCCGGCCGTTGATCTGGCCTTCCATGTATGCCCGGCTGAGCAGTTGGCAGAGGCTGAGATAGCCCTGGCGGTCCTGGCACAAGATGGTCAATCGTGAACGTTGCGACTGGGGGTCAATGATCACGAGGTCTGCGCCGACGATCGGCTTGATGCCTGCGCGTTCCGCTGCCCGATAGAACTTGACCATGGAAAACAGGTTGAGGTGGTCGGTGACGGCGATCGCGGGCATGCCGTACTCGGCGGCTTTGCGAACCAATTCAGGAATTCTGACGATTCCATCGACCAGTGAGTAGTCTGTATGCAAATGAAGATGAATAAAGGGAATCGGCACGAGTCAGTGATCGAATTCTGGTGTCGGCATGGGGAGGCCAGTTGAGTCCCGATTCTACCCCTGTGCGCCCTCGGCGTGAAAGATGATTTCGTCCCGACCGTCATGGCTCCGGCCTGGCTTGTGGGCGGTTGGTCCCTATGTTACATTTCGCGCCCCGGTCCAGGGCCTGGCTAAATGCCAGTAAAGGGCTCGACCGGGTTTGCCACAAATTCAAGTGTGGGCGCGTAGCTCAGCGGTAGAGCACTGTGTTGACATCGCAGGGGTCACTGGTTCGATCCCAGTCGTGCCCACCAATTACAGGGTCTCGTTTCCCTGCTCCGCAGGCAAGCAAATTGTGCCTGCGAAGGTGGCTGCACTCGATCGCGTGGTCTGAAATTTCCTCTGGCTCACTTTGCGCGCCAATCGGAAATTTAGACCAGGCAGCTTATTGAAACGACTTCGTTCCACAATCAAGCTGCAATTTTCCAAGATCTCGTGGGTGCATTGGTTTATTCCGACCCTTTATCCCTTACAATGGCCCTATGAGCACTTGGACGCGAACTCCGTGTTGAACTAGAGTTTGGCAAAGCAAAACCCGAAGGGCGCTTTGCGCCCTTTTTTTGTTTCTGAAGGATAATTGATCTCATGCCGGCCATTACTCTGCCTGACGGCAGCCAGAAAATTTACGAGCAGCCCGTGACCATCATGCAGGTGGCGACCGACATCGGGCCCGGGCTGGCAAGGGCCGCCCTGGCTGGAGAAGTGGATGGGCGGCTGTGGGACACCTCCCACGTGCTCGATTCAGACGCCGCTTTGCGAATTATCACTGCCAGAGACCCGGAGGGGCTCGAGATCATTCGTCACTCGACCGCTCATCTCCTGGCCCAGGCGGTCAAGCGTCTTTTCCCGGAGGCCCAGGTGACCATCGGTCCTGTGATCGAAGACGGATTTTATTATGACTTCTCCTATCCCGCCGGCTTTACGCCCGAGGACATCGATCGCATCGCCGCTGAAATGCGGCGGATTGTCAAGGATGAACTCCCGGTTCACCGCGCAGTGATGTCGCGTGGGGAGGCCATTCAGTATTTCCGCCGGGATGGAGAGGAATACAAGGCCGAGATCATCGAGGCGATTCCCGCGGACGAGGAGATCACGCTCTACCGGCAGGGCGAATTCATTGACCTGTGCCGTGGCCCGCATGTGCCTGATACCGGCAAGCTCGGATATTTTCGCCTGACCAAGTTGGCCGGCGCCTATTGGCGAGGCAACAGCGACAATGAAATGCTGCAGCGCATCTATGGCACTGCGTGGGCCAGTGAGAAAGACCTCGAAGACCACCTCCACCGGCTCGAGGAAGCAGAAAAGCGCGACCACCGCCGTCTGGGCAAACAGCTGGGTCTGTTCCATTTCCAGGAAGAGGCGCCGGGTATGGTGTTCTGGCACGATCACGGCTGGCGTGTCTACACGGAAATTCAGCATTACCTGCGCGGCAGATTGCGTCGGCGCGGCTATACCGAAGTCAATACGCCCGCGGTGGTTGACCTTTCTTTGTGGCGGAAGTCGGGGCACGCGGACAAGTTCGGTGAGGGCATGTTTCTCACCGAATCCGAAAACCGAACCTACGCTGTAAAGCCCATGAATTGTCCCTGTCATGTGCAGATCTTCAATCAGGGACTGCACAGCTACCGCGATCTGCCACTGCGCATGGCTGAGTTTGGATCCTGCCACCGCAATGAGCCTTCGGGCGCGCTGCACGGCTTAATGCGGGTTCGCGGATTCACCCAGGACGACGCCCACATTTTTTGCACCGAGGAGCAGGTACTCGAAGAGTCGAAGTCTTTCATCGAACTTCTGTACGAGATTTACCAGGACTTTGGATTTGATGAGGTCCTGGTGAAGCTCGCCACGCGTCCGGAGAATCGTATCGGGGATGACGCGCAATGGGGCCGGGCTGAGGCGACGCTGGCTGCGGCTCTCGACGAGAAGGGCATTTCCTGGGAGGAAAATCCGGGCGAAGGCGCATTTTACGGCCCCAAAATCGAATTCTCCCTGAGAGACAGCATTGGCCGTGTCTGGCAGTGTGGCACGCTACAGGTGGACTTTTTCATGCCGGGTCGGCTCGGGGCACACTACATCGATCAGGACAGCGACAAGCAGGTGCCGGTGATGCTGCACCGCGCCGTGCTGGGGTCCCTGGAGCGTTTCATCGGTATCCTTATCGAGCACCATGGCGGTGCGTTCCCGGCCTGGTTGGCTCCGGTCCAGGCCGTTGTCATGAACATTACGGACAAGCAGAAAGAATTCTGTCGTAAAGTAGCCGAATCCCTTGAAAAACAAGGATTCCGGGTCGATTTGGACTTGAGAAACGAGAAGATCGGCTTTAAAATCCGCCAGCACACTCTGGGCAAGGTCCCCTATCTACTAGTGATCGGCGACCGTGAGGTCGAAAGGAAGGCTGTTGCCGTGCGAACGCTGGCAGGTGAGGATCTGGGGCAAATGCCCCTGGATGAATTTGCGCAGCGCCTGGCCTCAGAAGTTGAGGGGCGGGGACAGGCTGCGAGTTAGAAGGAGGAAGCACACATCGCGACACATAAAGATACGCGGCGCAATGAGGACATTAGCGCGCCGCAGGTCAGGGTCATTCAGGATGACGGAGAGCAGGCCGGAGTGATGGGAATCGAGGCCGCGCTGGGCCTGGCCGAAGAGCAGGGGCTTGATCTGGTAGAAATTGTGCCCAACGCCGAACCGCCGGTTTGCCGCATCATGGATTATGGCAAATTCAGGTTCGAGCAGGCCAAGAAGGCTCAGCAAGCCAAGAAAAAGCAGAAAAACGTTCAGGTCAAGGAAGTAAAATTCCGGCCCGGCACCGAAGAAGCCGACTACCAGGTGAAGATGCGCAATGTGCGACGCTTCATCGAAGAGGGGGACAAGGTCAAAGTGACGCTGCGCTTCCGGGGCAGGGAGATGGCGCACCAGGAACTCGGTGCGAAGATGCTGAAGCGTGTAGAAACAGACATGGGTGACGAAATCGTCGTCGAGCAGTGGCCGAGGATGGAGGGTCGCCAGATGGTGATGATGATCAGCCCCAAGAAAGTCTGAACGAAACAGGTTTAGGCAACAGGAATTGAAGTAAGGGCTCGCCGGCAAAGCGCAGGGCGGGCCCGCAAAAAGCTACGCCAGAACAGAAACACCCTGGGCATGAAGCCCGGGGCTTTAGCAGAAGCGCGGCCGAGCAGGACGGAAAGCGTTGCGAATTTTAGGCAACCGCTCGAGAGCGTAAAAAGAGAGGCCCCAAAGGGGCACAAGGAGCACGACAATGCCCAAGTTGAAAACCAATCGGGGCGCGGCCAAGCGTTTCAAGAAAACCGCTTCCGGCGGATTCAAGCGTGGTCACGCCTATCACAGCCATATCCTCACCAAGAAGGATCAGAAGCGTAAGCGCGGTCTGCGCGGCACCGACATGATCGACGCCGCAGACAAGAAAACCGTCAAGCGCTTGCTGCCCTACGCATAACAACAGGAGGTCAGGACCATGGCAAGAGTAAAACGCAGCGTCCAGGCGCGCTCTCGGCACAAGAAGGTGCTCAAGCAGGCTCGCGGTTACTACGGAGCCCGCAGAAAGGTATTTCGCGTCGCCAAGCAGGCGGTCATCAAGGCGGGACAGTATTCCTACCGGGACCGTCGCCAGCGCAAACGCCAGTTTCGTCGCCTCTGGATTGTCCGCATCAACGCAGCCGCCCGTGAATTCGGATTGTCCTACAGTCGCTTCATGGACGGGCTGAACAAGGCTGAAATCGAGATTGACCGCAAGGTACTGGCTGACCTGGCCGTGCATGATCGGGCGGCATTCGGTCAGTTGGCTGAGAAAGCCAAGGCCAGCCTGGGGTAACCAGGATATCGGGCGCGCCGGGAACGGAGTTTCCCGGCGTGCATTGGCTGATTGCTCAGGACAGGAGTGTCAGGATGAATAGCGGCTCTGCGAGCCGCTGACGAATGCCGCCTCTTGGCATTCGTACAACTCGCGCCATCCTTGGCGCTCGGGTCCGGTTTCAGTTTTGAAGTCGGGTGGAAGGCGAATCGTGATGCAAGTCGAAACCCTCCTGAACAATGCGCTGGCTGACATCGCCGGTAGCGATGACCTGCGCGAGCTTGACGCCCTCAGGGTGCGTTTCCTGGGCAAGAAGGGTGAGATCACCGCACTTCTAAAGACGCTGGGTGCCATGCCCGCCCAAGAACGCAAAGCATTTGGCCAGGCGATCAATGCGGCCCGTGACCAGGTGGGAGCGGCAATCTCGGCGCGCAAGGAAGAACTCGAGGCTGCTGCACTCGAAGCGAGGCTGTTGTCGGAACGTATCGATGTCACACTGCCAGGCCGTGGCGACGCGCCGGGAGGGCTTCATCCCGTGACCATGGCCATGGATCGCGCCATCCGGATCCTCAGGCAACTCGGCTTTGATGTCGCCACCGGTCCCGAAGTGGAGGACGATTACCACAACTTCGAAGCGCTCAATTTTCCGCCCCACCATCCTGCTCGCGCGATGCACGACACGTTCTACTTTGGGGACGGCCGCCTGCTGCGCACCCACACGTCGCCGGTACAGATACGCGCAATGAAGGCCGGTGATCCGCCGTTTCGGCTGATCGCGCGGGGAAAGGTTTACCGCAGCGACTCCGACCAGACACACACGCCCATGTTCCACCAGATCGAGGGTTTGCTGGTCGGCGAGGGTGTCACCATGGCCGACCTCAAAGGCGTTCTACACGCCTTCGTCAACGGCTTTTTCGAACGTGCGCTGGGCATGCGATTCCGACCCTCGTATTTTCCTTTCACTGAGCCCTCCGCGGAAGTGGACATCGCCTGGGAAAGGAAGAATGGCGAAACATCCTGGCTGGAAATCCTCGGTTGCGGCATGGTCCATCCCAATGTCCTAGAGGCCTGCGATGTGGATCCTGAACGATACACAGGTTACGCCTGGGGAATGGGTGTGGAACGCCTCGCCATGCTGCGCTACGGCGTGATGGATTTGCGCCAGTTGTTCGATAACGACCTGCAATTTTTGCGGCAGTTTCACTGAGGGCCGACCATGAGATTTAGCTACAAGTGGTTGCGGCGCTGGGTGGACATCGATATCGATGTCCAGGAACTGGCTGCACGATTGACTGCAGCCGGGTTGGAAGTCGATAGCGTAAGGCCTTCGTCCGGAAGTTTCGAAGGCGTGGTCGTGGCAAGAATTTCAGATTGCCGGCCGC
Source organism: Lysobacterales bacterium (assembly GCA_041584255.1). Classification (GTDB taxonomy): domain Bacteria; phylum Pseudomonadota; class Gammaproteobacteria; order Xanthomonadales; family SZUA-36; genus JAUIBE01. Next base: position 1,316 of record JBFHEJ010000010.1, on the reverse strand, counting down.
ACCCGGATGCCGACAAGCTGGTGGTCTGCACGGTCGAAACCGGGAGCGAAAAGCCGCTTCAAGTGGTTTGCGGCGCGCCCAATGCACGGGCAGGGCTGGTTGCACCGCTGGCAAGGGTTGGCGCGCGTCTTGGCGATGATTTCGAAGTTCGTGCAGCGAAACTGCGCGGTGTGGAATCACAGGGGATGCTGTGCTCTGCAAAAGAACTCGGACTCGCTGAAGATCACTCTGGCTTGCTGGAGTTGCCGGCAGACGGCAAACCGGGCCTGGACCTGCGGGAATTCCTGGATCTGGATGACTTTGAAATCACCCTTGACTTGACGCCGAATCGCGCCGATTGCCTCTCTGTCCGGGGAATCGCCCGGGATGTGGCCGCAAGCTGCGGCGGCAAGTTCCTTGAACAGGAAACGGAAGCTGTGCCTGCTGTCATAGACGATCGCTTGCCGATTCGGCTTGAAAGTCCCGAAGACTGCCCGCGTTACGTTGGCAGGATCGTCCGGGGCATCGACCCGCAGGCCAGAACTCCGTTGTGGATGAGCGAAGCATTGAGGCGTTGTGGCTTACGGGCCATACATCCCGTCGTCGACGTGACCAACTATGTGCTGCTCGAGCTTGGACAACCCATGCATGCCTTCGATCTCGCCCGCATCGTTGACGAAATCATCGTCAGGCGGGGAAGGCCGGACGAGAAGCTTGATCTGCTCGACGGACAATCCGTGGATCTGGACGAGTCAGTGCTGGCAATCTGCGATGCCACAGGCCCCGTCGCACTGGGTGGCATCATGGGCGGCCTTGACAGCGCAGTCAGTCAAGGCACCACGGACGTGCTGTTTGAGGCCGCCTGGTTCCGGCCGTCCACGATCATGGGCAAGGCGAGGGACTATGGCCTGCATACCGACGCTTCACATCGTTTCGAACGCGGCGTGGATACGACTATGCAGGAGCGCGCCATGGAACAGGCAACGAAGCTTCTGCTGGACATTGCGGGCGGCTCACCCGGACCACTGATCGTTGCTCAGGTAGCCGAACATGTGCCCGTCAACCAGGCGGTGCAGCTACGCCATGCGCGTCTCAACCAGGTCCTCGGCACCAATATTGAGGCGCAGGAAGCGGCCGGCATCCTAGGCGACCTGGGGATGAATGTCGAAGAGACTGCTGAGGGGCTGCAGGCGGTGGCACCCAGTTCACGGTTTGACATCGAAATGGAAGAAGACCTCATCGAGGAGGTGGCGCGCATCTACGGGTATGACCGAATTCCCGAGGCCGTTCCCACTGGTGCGCTTGCAGTCGGTACTGCCGCCAGCCATTCGCTGCCC
>JBFHEJ010000009.1:0-18951 GCA_041584255.1 Lysobacterales bacterium | reverse complement strand
TTCGACATTAATGAAGTCAATCGCAAAGCCGCCGCTTTCAACACCTCGAAGCTGGACTGGCTCAATCAGCACTATATGAAGACCCTGGACCCCGGGCATGTGGCGCGGGAGCTGGCCTGGCATTTCGAAGTCCTTGGTGTCAACCCGAGTCAGGGTCCGGCGCTTGACGCGCTGGTCCAGGTGCAGGCAGAACGGGTGACAAACCTTCGCCAGATGGCCGAACAAAGCCGGTGTTTTTACCAGCCGCTGGACCGCTTCGATGAAGGTGCGGCGCATAAACATTTGCGGCCGGCGGCGCAGGTGGCGCTGCAGGCCATCGCGACGCGGCTGTCTGAGCTAAGCAGCTGGGAGCCGGAAGCGCTGGACGAAGCGGTTCGCCTGACCGCGGCCGAACTCGAGATCGGAATGGGCAAGATCGCGCAGCCATTGCGGGTGGCGCTCACCGGGACTGCGGTGTCGCCATCGATCGACAAGACGCTGTGGCTGACTGGTCGCGAGCGCAGCATTCAGCGCATTGACCGAGCCCTCGGCTATGTCGCCGCGAGGGCTGCGGAAGCCGGCAGCGGCTGAATCACGCCGATGTCAAAGGTCGAACGCCTCTATCACCTGCACAATATTCTCCACCAGCGGCGGACGCCAATTTCCAGGCAGGACCTGATGGAGCGTCTGGGGTGTTCCCAGGCGACACTTTATCGGCTGATCGCCGAACTCCGGGACTTCCTCGGTGCGCCGATTGAACAGCACCCTGAAGGCCGCGGCTACTTTTACGACCGCAGTTACGATCAGCCTTTCGAGTTGCCCGGCATCTGGATCAGCCCTGAAGAGCTGCAGGCGCTGCTCACGGCTCGCCAGGTCCTCGGAGACGTGCAGCCGGGGCTGCTGGAGGGAGAACTCGAATCACTGCCGCGGCGCATCAACGCCTTGTTGAAGCAAAAAGGCGTTGATGCCGGCGATGCGGCCTCGCGCATCCACATCCAGCCGGTCGCCGGTCGCCCGGTTCCCGGCCATCTGTTCCAGGATGTACTGGGCGCCCTGGCTCAAAGACAGCGGCTGGACATCACCTATCACGGCAGGCGCCGCGATGAAGTCAGCCAGCGCACCGTCTCTCCGCAGCGGCTGACCCAGTACCGCAATTCCTGGTACCTCGACGCCTGGTGCCACGCGGCAAAGGGTTTGCGCAGTTTCGCGCTGGAGCGCATTCGCGACCTGCGCAGAACAGACCAGCCGGCGCGAGAAGTATCCGGTAACAAAATGTCTGAACATTTCGACCAGTCGTATGGAATCTTTTCGGGGCCAGCCAGACACACCGCTGACCTGCGATTTTCCCCCGAAATGTCGCGATGGATCTCGGAAGAAAGCTGGCATCCGGATCAGGAGGGGCACTTCGAATCGGACGGTTCCTGGCGCTTGCGGGTCCCATTCAGCCACGCCCGCGAACTGATCATGGATATTTTGCGCTACGGTGCAGACGTGGAGGTCATCGGTCCTGCCGGCTTGCGGGATACCGTCCACAACATCATCCGAGAGATGGCCTCACATTACGGTACGCGCCATCGAGAGGGCTCCTGATCAGACTTCCGGTATGAATGTGGCGATGGGCGGTCTTGCAAGACCGCTGGCGGTGGTGGCGATCTGGTAATCTTTTACGTGCGTTTCTCGTGAGAGAGACAGGAAAATCCAGGGGGCCGGGATTTTCGGCCCCCCGCTTTGAATTCTGACCGCCAGGAACAGCGGTCAGAAGGGGGTTACAAGGATGTGTTGGAATATGCGGTCCAGTGCACGTGAACTGGGGAACAAGCGAATTGGTGGCCACGTCGGCTACAGCCTGCTCGAATTGCTGGCCAGCGCTGTTCTCCTCGTCTCGATTGCCGTTCTGGCGTTGCCCACCTACAAGGATTTTGCACCCCACGATGACAGGGTCGAGCGTGATTCGCCCGCCTCGTCGTTGTCAAAAACCAATCCCGCCGGAGCGTTGCCGGCTGAGCGCCCCGGGCAACGGCAGTCAATGCAGCACGAAGCGAGCGGTGCTGACGAAGAAAGTGAATACGATTCGACCGAAGCCCTGGCGGACGGTTGAAACGTTGGCGGCTCCGCAGTTATTCGCGGGAGCGCGAACGAATCGTCGATAGCCTGCGGTTCCCTGGCGCCGTGGGTGGCGGCACTCCTTGCAGGAGAACCGAAAGGCGTGCCGGCGCTGGTTAACTCCGGTGCCGGCATCTTTTTGTCCGGCTTTCTCATGAATTGAGAAGCCTGCGTGATTCACTGCATCTAGTGAGAACAGATCGCAGGAGAATTCACATGTGGGAACAAAGCTGGGTGGCATTCAGGCTGTTGTGCTCAATAGCCCTGAATGCGCTCGGGCTGGCGGCACTGCTGGCCGTGGCCTGGTACCTTCCGCAGTTGCTGGGTGCACTCGTGAGGGATGGGGCCTTGCCTGGCTGAGCGCCATCAGGCCGCCACAACATCGGCATCGTCTTCCTCGGCCACGGCGTCGGCTTTCACCGGCCCTTCGACCAGCGCGGTGCGCGTCGCATCGATTATCAGGTCCACTTCCTCGCCCGTGATGGTGAAGTGCGGCGTGTAACGCAGCGAGTTTTGGCCGCCATGGATGACGTTGATGCCGTTAATGCGCATGAAGTCCTCGGTAGAGTTCGTGCCATAACTGAGATAGCGCGACAGGTTCAGCTCGGCGCTGAACAGCAGGCCAGTACCCTGCACACGCGTGATCGCGTCGCCGAGTTCTACCCGGAGGGCATTCAGTTTTTCAACGAATTCACGCCCTCGGTCTCGTATGTTCCGCCGCACCTCATCCGTCATGGACGCAAGCACCGCGCACCCCACATCCATGGCTCGCGGATTGCTCGTCATCGTGTTGCCGTAAATTCCTCTTTGGTACAGGGCGGCAGTCTGCGCGGTCAAGGCAAGTACCGAAAGTGGATATTGGCCGGCATTGACAGCCTTGGAATAAGTCTCCATGTCGGGCGGGTCGAGTGACTCGAACCCTGGATAGTCACAGATGGACAATACACCGTGGGCTCGCAACCCGGCCTGGATCGAATCGACCAAGAGCATGGAGCCGTGTTGCCGGGTGCGTTCGCGGGCAAGGGCATAAAACTCCGGGGTGATGGCCATTCCCGGGTTGCCTTCGCCCATCACCGGTTCAACAAACATGGCCTCTATAAAAACGTTGTTGTGCTCGGCCCAGGCGAAAACCTGATTGAGTTGTTCGCTGTCATTGGGAGCGACGGTGATCAGGTTGTCATTGTCACGAAACGTCGCCAGGTGACGGGCATAGGTTTTGCGTGTGGAATCCGAGAATTGTGCCGGGCGATCAGTGCGTCCGTGAAACGCTTTGGTCAGTCCAACCCTGCGGATTTCACAGCCGGCGTAACGACCACCGGGATCGGTATGCCGTTTGGCGTTGATGTCGGACATGCGTGCGCCGACTGTCACTGCTTCAGAACCGCTGTTGAGATAGAGAAACTTGCTGAAGGGACAGCCGTCCGCCCGGGTGTGCCCAATTTCTGCTCTGAGCGACTCGGTGAAGCGCTTCTGGCTGACACTCGGCGTCATGATGTTGGCCATGACCTGGTGCCCGCTCATCGCCTGCAAAACGATTTCCGGCGCATGGCCAAAGCCCAGCATCCCGTAGCCCCCGCTGTCGTGGATCACGGCGCCCTTGAGGGTCACGATCCAGGGGCCGCGCGCGCCCAGGGCGACAAAGGGGCTGACCGAATCCTCGGCGTAAAAGTTGACGATGCCTTCCTGGACTGCGGTGATCTGCTGTGATTCGTCCAGGCGCAGTAATTCCGGCTGAACCTTTCTCAGGCGCTCAAAGGCTCGGACAGAGGCTTCAATCGCCTCGGGCAAACGCGGATCGCGGGCTGCAAAGCGCTCGATGGTTTCGTCTCCAAGGCCAATCGTGCGCCGTTCACCACCGTGTGTTCTCAGGGGTTCGAGCTGCTTGATCAGATTCATCTCACGTCCTCGTTGCGGTCGCGCTGGAGTTGCCGCCGCTGGGGCATTCGCCGGTGCGCAAGGATAGCACAGGGCCCAGGCTCAGGATCAGCGCCCGGCGTGTTGTTCGAGGGCCCATTTTACGTGTTCGCGTACCAGTCCCGACCGGTGTTGCAGGCGAGACTTCAGGGCTTCCAGAACTGCCGGACTGGTCGGGGCGTTGCCTAGGGCGACGGCGATATTGCGTAACCAGCAATCATGGCCAATGCGGCGGATGGCGCTGCCTTCGGTGCGGTCCAGAAACTGCGCCCTGGTCCAGGAAAACAGGGCAATGAGATCACCAGCATCAAGGCCCGGTCTCGGCGTAAAGTCATCTTCATCACTGTGTTGTGCAAAACGGTTCCACGGGCAAACCATCTGGCAGTCATCGCAGCCGAATATGCGATTTCCCATGGCCGGTCTCAGCGCCTCGGGAATCGAGCCCCGGAGTTCGATTGTCAGGTAGGAGATGCATCGTCGAGCATCGACGGAGTACGGCGCGACTATGGCCCCGGTAGGGCAGGCATCCAGGCAACGGCGACAGCTGCCACAGTGATTCCTGGAAGGCTTGTCGATCGGCAGAGGGAGGTCAGTGTAGATTTCCCCTAGAAAAAACCAGCTCCCGGACTGGCGACTCAAGACGTTGCTGTGCTTGCCGATCCAGCCCAGCCCGGCTTTTTCCGCCAGGGCTTTCTCGAGAACTGGCGCGGAGTCCACAAATACGCGATAGCCGAATGTGCCGATCTCATGCTCAATGCGGGTCGCCAGTTTTTGTAGCCGCTTGCGCAGGACTTTGTGGTAGTCACGTCCCAGGGCGTAACGTGAAATCAGGGCTTTGTCCGGTTCTTTCAACAACGATTCCGGCGGACGCGCCTCGCGCCGCGCATAGTCCATGCGTACCGAGACCACGCGAACGGTTCCTGCTACCAATTCATCCGGCCGGCTGCGACGCGTCCCATGCCGCGCCATGTAGTTCATCTCACCGTGGTAACCCGCCTCGAGCCATTCCAACAGGCGCTGTTCGTGCGCCTTCAGGTCGGTATCGGCGATGCCCACTTTTTGAAAGCCCAACTCTTTGCCCCAGGCCTTGATTCGCGCTGCCAGGCCGGCCAGTTGCGAACGATCCAGGGTGTTCCCGCTGGCAGGGGGGGTGTCTTGGGAATCAATTTCGCCGGGCAGGTTCAAGGCTATAATTCCGCGATGGACAGGGCTCTGAATTCGTCAATTGAAGACCGATTGTATACCGCAGCCCAGGTGCGGCAGCTCGATCGCAGCGCAATCGAAGATCACGGCATCCCGGGCGAAACGCTCATGGAGCGCGCCGGTCAGGCGGCTTTCGCGGCTTTTCATGCCCGCTTTTCTGACCGGAATCACTGGCACATTGTTTGCGGCGGAGGCAACAACGGTGGGGACGGCTACGTGGTCGCACGCCTGGCCAGGGATGCAGGCATCAATTGCAGCCTTTACGCCCTCAGGTCGCCGGATGCGCTGTCCGGAGATGCGGCATCGGCAGCGACACGGTGGCTGGATACGGGTGGAACCGTGCTTGAGGGATTGCCTGACACTGCAGGGTCGGAGCGGTTGTTTGTAGACGCATTGCTGGGCACCGGTCTCGATCGGCCGCCCGAAGGCCGGTACGCCCGCGCCATAGCCGTCATGAATGAATCGGCCTCGCCTGTCGCCGCTATCGACATTCCATCCGGGCTCAACGCCGATTCCGGCCTTGCCCTTGGTGGCGTCGCTGTGCGCGCCGATATCACCGCCACTTTCATCGGAAAGAAGCGCGGGCTGTACACCGCGGACGGCCCCGATCATGCCGGGCTCATCGAGTATTCCGATCTGGAAGTGCCTGATTCTGTCTTTGATTCCGTAAGCAATTCAGGAATTCTAATTCAGGAAAACCTACTCAAAGTGCTTTTACCTCCCAGAGCCCGCAACAGCCATAAGGGGAATTTCGGATGGCTGCTGGGCATCGGCGGTGACCGAGGAATGAGTGGCGCCTTGCGGTTGTGCGGGGCGGCCGCTCTCAGGGCAGGCAGCGGCAAGGTCACCCTGCTGACGCACCCGGACCATGCGGCAGTCATGAATGCGGAACGCCCGGAGCTGATGGTCCAAGGGGTTGGCGGTGGTGTAGAAATCCTCGACCTGACCGCAAGTTGCGACGTCGTTGTGCTGGGTACCGGTCTGGGCCAGTCGGCCTGGTCGCGCTCCGTTCTCAAGGCAGCGCTTGATTGCGACAAGCCGATGGTGATCGATGCCGATGGGCTCAATCTGCTGGCCAGCGACGGCTACATCGAGGCCTTTGCCGCGATCACAAAAAACGCCGTGCTGACACCGCATCCCGCCGAAGCTGCAAGACTGCTCGGAGCGAGCACCGCGAGCGTTCAGGAGGATAGGGTTGAGGCGGCTCAGGAGCTGGCGCGCCGAAGCCACGCCGTGGTCGTACTCAAGGGTTGCGGCACGGTTGTCGCAACGGCCGACGGACGTTACGCCATTTGCCCGCTGGGAAATCCGGGGATGGCTTCAGCGGGTACCGGGGATGTACTTTCAGGCGTAATCGGCGCCATGTTGGCGCAGGGTCTGGATACCTGGGCGTCCGCGCAGGCAGGCGTTGTGGCGCATGCCGCCGCAGGAGACCGGGCCGCCCGAGATATCGGAGAACGCGGAATGTTGGCCGGTGATATCGTCGACCGACTGCCAGCCGTGCTCAACCCGTGATGATGGGGAATTACCGGTGAACCCGAGGGCCTGGTCGTTCGACATCCCTCGGGAGGCGCATCTGGAGGACTTCGCCGCACGCCTGGCGGGGGAACTGACCGCGCCCATGGTGGTTTATCTCGACGGACCGCTGGGAGCCGGGAAAACCACCTTCGTCCGCGCGCTGGCCACGGCCCTGGGATATTCAGGGCGGGTAAAAAGCCCAACTTATGGGCTGTTGGAACGCTATGATTTAAAAGACTTTTCTTTGATCCATGTCGACCTCTACCGGATTGAAGACGAGGCTGAGCTTGACTATTTGGCGTTACGCGATCTGTTCGGCGAAGACACGGTGCTGTTGGTTGAATGGCCCGCCAGGGGAGGTGGTGCCCTGCCTCCCGCCGATGTCGAGCTGCGCTTCTCCGAAGCAGTTACAAACCGTAGCGTGACGGCCGCTGGTGTCAGCCCCAGGGGTGATCGCTTGCTGGACGCATGTTTCGGCTAGACTAATATGCTATTTCTAGAATGGGGTTCTATGTAACGGTTTTCCAAGAGAATCCCTTGCAATTTCACGATTTTCAATTCATCATTGGCACATCAATAACCAGGGGTAACGAGACCAATGACATTGCGCCCTGTCATGGCCTTGATCTTCCTGCTGGCTTGTGCGGCTCTGCATGCTGCCGAGATCAGCGGCTTCCGGGTCTGGACCGATCCGGACAAAACGCGTGCGGTTCTTGACCTCAGCGCGCGAGCCGAATATCAGCTTTTCACCCTCGATTCCCCGGACCGGGTTGTCATCGATCTGCACGCCTCGCGGCTCGGTATTGCGCTGGACTTCGACGATGAGCACGCCGGCATTATCGCCAGCGTACGTCATGGCAGCCCGCAGAAGGACACGCTGCGTGTGGTGCTCGACCTGGAACAGAGCGCCCGCATCAAAAGCTTTCTTCTCGACCCTACCGGCCAATACGGCCACCGCCTGGTGGTCGATCTGTATTCCGGGTCGGCGGATGGGCGCAAGCCGGCCAAGCATTTCACTGACATCCAGGAACAGGATCGGGACGTAGTGGTGGCGATTGATGCTGGGCATGGCGGGGAAGACCCCGGCGCGATCGGTCGCCACAAGTCACGCGAAAAAGATGTCGTCCTGACGATTTCACGCAAGTTGAAACAGGCCATCGATGATCGCCCGGGCATGCGCGCGGTGCTGATACGTGATGGCGATTACTACTTACCGCATCGTGACCGTTTTGAGAAAGCCCGTCGACATCGTGCGGATCTGTTTGTTTCGATTCACGCCGATGCCTTCAAGAACCGCAACGTCTCCGGCGGCTCGGTATTCGTGTTGAACCAACGTGGCGCTTCAAGTGAGTTTGCGCGACGCACCGCTGCGAATGAAAACAACTCTGACCTGGTTGGCGGGGTTACCCTGTCGGACAAGGACGAAATGCTGGCTTCAGTGCTTCTCGATTTGTCGCAAAGCGCCACCATGGAGGCCAGCAGCGCGGTCGCGAAAAGCATTTTTAATTCGATGAACTCGATTGGAAAGATGCACAAGAATCATGTGGAGAGCGCCAACTTCCTGGTCCTCAAGTCTCCCGATGTACCGTCGGTGCTGGTTGAGACTGCGTTTATCAGCAACCCCGCAGAAGAGCAGAAATTGCGCGATCCCGCTCACCAGGCTCGATTGGCCCGTGCTATTGCCGATGGCATACAGGATTACTTTTACCTCAGTCCTCCGCCCGGAACCTGGATTGCAGCCAATCGCAAGGAGATGAAGTACGTCGTCGAGCGCGGCGATACCCTGGGCAAGATCGCCAACCGCTACCGCGTAAGCCTCAATCGGCTGCGAAGCGTCAATGGCCTCAAGAGCGACACGATCCACGTCGGCTCTACCCTGGTGATCCCGACTACCTGATACCATTCATGGCAGAGAGGGGAATGCCCACCCGGGCGTTTGCTAAAACAGGGCAATTGACTTAACGTGCAGGCGCCGTTGCTAATTCTGTCCAGTTCCAAGTGCGCATCAAAGCCCTTCCTGATCACCTGATCAACCAGATCGCCGCCGGTGAGGTCGTCGATCGCCCCGCTTCGGTGGTGAAAGAATTGCTCGAAAATAGCCTGGACGCTGGGGCAGCCAGCATCCGGGTTGACCTGGAATCGGGTGGTCGCAGACGCATCTGTGTTGTAGACGACGGTGAGGGCATGACCCGGGAAGACCTGCCCCTGGCATTGCAGCGCCATGCCACCAGCAAGATCGCCAGCCTCGAGGATCTCGAAGGCGTGGCATCGCTCGGGTTCAGGGGCGAGGCGCTGCCCAGTATCGCCTCGGTTGCACGCCTTGAGCTTGCCTCTATGACGGCGGATGACGCCCATGGCTGGAGGATCCTCGTCAGGAACGGTGAGGTCAGTGACCCCGAACCCTTTCCAATGCAGATCGGGACCCGGGTTGAAGTATCAGATTTGTTCTACAACGTACCGGCCCGGCGAAAGTTTTTGCGAACCGAGACCACTGAGTACAAGCATGTGCGTCAACTCATTCAGCGGCACGCCCTGGCTCGCTTTGACGTCGCTTTCGAGCTCACCCACAACGGCAGGCACACGTTGCGCGAATCGCCCGCACACCAGGAACAAACGCGCCAGCGGCGCCTTAAATCACTGTGCGGCCCGGATTTTGTGAGCCACATCGTGGACATCGATGAGGCACGTGGTCCGATCAGTCTGCGCGGCTGGGTGGCAGAAGCCCGCTACAATCGCACCCAGACAGACCAGCAATTCTTTTTCGTTAACGGGCGCGCGGTGCGCGACCGGCTTGTCGCCCATGCGGTGAGGCAGGCTTATCAGGACATCCTGTACCACGGCCGACATCCCGCTTTCGTTCTGTACCTCGAGATCCCGCCGCAAAGCGTGGATGTCAATGTCCACCCGCAAAAATCCGAAGTCCGGTTTCGCGATGGCCGAATGGTCCATGATTTTGTGTTCTCGGCCCTGAGCCACGCGCTGGGCGAGCCCGGACAGGGGAAAGGCGCCCCGAGGCCGGGCATTGATTTGGCGCAGAATGTTTCCGGCGGCCACGCAGCCGAGGTCAGCAGCGCCTGGATGGGCGCCCGTCAGGGTCACATGTCGATGCCGGTCAAAGAGCAGCTGGAGGCTTATGGCCGGCTGGTTTCTGAGGCGGTGTCTGCGGCACCTGCGCCGTCGGGAGAAGACCCGGAAATTCCACCTCTGGGGTACGCGCTTGGACAGCTACAGGGAATTTATATCCTGGCGCAAAACGCGGCGGGCCTTGTCATGGTGGACATGCATGCGGCGCATGAGCGTGTGGTTTACGAGCAACTCAAAGATCGGCATGACTCGGAAGGTATACGGGCTCAGCGCTTGCTGGTGCCAGTGAGTCTGCCGGTCAGCGAGGGCGAAGCCGATCTTGCCGAGGAGTACGCCGAGGAGCTATCGGAGCTTGGATTCCTTGTCGATCGGGGAGGACCGGACTTGTTGCTGGTCCGGGAGGTGCCGGCCCTGCTGGCGGGTGGCGACATCGACGCTCTGCTGCGTGACGTATTGGCTGATCTCGGCCAGCTCGAGGGCGGGAGAGCCGATTCGGCCGGGACGGTGGCGGCCACCGAGCGGGTCGGGGCGGCGGCCAATGAGTTGCTGTCTACCATGGCCTGCCACGGCTCGGTGCGTGCCCATCGCCAGCTGACCATCTCCGAGATGAACGCGCTGCTGCGCGAGATGGAACGCACCGAACGCGCCGGGCAGTGCAATCATGGCCGTCCGACCTGGATTCAGCTCGACATGGACGCCCTGGACCGACTGTTCCTAAGGGGCCGGTGAATGATGGGCAGCGACGACAGACTAAGTCTTCCGCCGGCACTGCTGTTGATGGGGCCCACCGCTTCGGGCAAAACCACGGCGGCCATTGAACTCGTGCGCCGCCATCCTTTTAAGATCATCAGCGTCGATTCCGCCAAAATTTACCGCGACATGAACATTGGCACCGCGAAGCCCGATGCGGAGACGCTGGAGATCGCGCCGCATGCATTGGTCGATATCCGCGATCCGAACGAAAGTTACTCCGCCGCCGAATTTCACGAAGACGCCATTCTGGAAATGCACAAGATCACGCGCGACGGCCAGATTCCGTTGCTGGTCGGCGGCACCATGCTGTACTACCGCGCACTGCTGAGCGGTCTGGCCGAACTGCCACCCGCCAGCGAAAACCTGCGGCGGGAAATCGAGGCGGAGGCCGCAGAGGTCGGTTGGCAGCGGCTTCATGCGCGCCTGCGGTCACTGGACCCGGAGGCTGCAAACGCCATTCATCCCAACGATCGGCAACGCATTCAACGCGCGCTCGAAGTCATTACATTGAGCGGGGAGAAATTCAGTGTCCTTCTTCGACAAGGGGTGGAACGCGATCTCGGCTACCGCGTTCTGAAGCTCATCGTTTGTCCCGAATCGCGGCCGCAACTGCATGAGCAGATTGAGAAACGTTTCCATCGAATGCTGGCCGCGGGCTTTCTTGACGAAATGAAAATGCTGCGGGCGCGCTACGAACTGAATGCGGAGATGCCAAGCATGCGGTGCGTCAATTACCGCCAGGCCTGGGAATACATGGAGGAGGAAATCAGCCACGAGCAAATGGTTGAAAAAGCCATCGCTGCAACCCGCCAGTTGGCCAAACGGCAGCTCACCTGGCTGAGGCAGGAATCGGACGCCCTATGGTATGATTCTCACCAGGAAGAGGCACAACAGTCACTGTTTAACGAAGTCGCCAGGTTCATTGGTCCATTCCTTGAATAGACCTTGAAAAGCACCATGTTAGGTGTGACCATCCGGCGGGGCTCCCAGGGCCAAGCTCCGGACCCGGATGCACCGAGCGAAGGTGAACCAAAAACAACAGGAGAGCGGCCATGTCAAAGGGTCAATCACTACAAGAACCATTTCTCAACGCACTGCGCCGGGAGCGCGTTCCGGTCTCCATTTATCTCGTCAACGGCATCAAGCTGCAAGGCCAGGTGGAATCATTCGATCAGTTCGTGGTTTTGCTCAAGAATTCTGTCAGCCAGATGATCTACAAGCACGCCATTTCGACGGTGGTTCCGGCCAGAAATGTGCGCCTTTTTGAAGAAGAAGACGAAGATTAATTTCTTGCCGTCAGGAGAGTCGACAACCCCTTGATCGAGCGTGCTGAACGAGGCAATCGCGCGATCATTCTGCATCCTGTTTTCCGGGATACCGGCCCGGAAGCCCTAGAAGAATTTCGCGAACTGGCGCTGTCTGCCGGCGTTGAAATTGCCCGCGTGATCGAAGCGCCCAGGGACCGCCCTGGCGCTCGCTACTTCGTGGGAGATGGCAAGGTCGAGGAACTCGCCGAGGTTGTAGCGGATGAGGGGGCTGACGTGGTGCTGGTCAGCCAGTCTCTTAGCGCCGTGCAACAACGAAACCTCGAGCGCCGCTGCAGCGTCCAGGTGCTGGATCGCGCCACTCTGATCCTGGACATATTCGCGCAGCGCGCCAAGTCCTACGAAGGCAAGCTGCAAGTGGAGCTGGCGCAGCTCAAGCACCTCTCCACCCGCCTGGTGCGCGGCTGGACTCACCTCGAGCGGCAGAAAGGCGGTATTGGCCTGCGTGGTCCGGGTGAAACCCAGCTCGAAACAGACCGTCGTCTGATTGGTAGGCGCATTCGCCAACTGGGTGCCCGCCTGGAAAAAGTGGACCGACAACGCGAGCAAAGCCGTCGCCAGCGCAAACGCTCCAAGGCCCCGGTTGTCGCGTTGGTCGGTTATACCAACGCTGGAAAATCCACGCTATTCAACCGCCTGACCGAGGCAAGCGTGGATGCGGCCAATCGGCTGTTCGACACGCTCGATCCGACGGTGCGCAAATTGCAGGGCATGCACGGTGGCGATGTGCTCATCGCCGACACAGTGGGATTTGTCAGTGACCTGCCACATGAATTGATCGCAGCGTTCCGGGCAACGCTCCAGGAAGCCCGCGAGGCCGACCTGTTGCTGCATGTCATCGATGCCTCGGACCCGTATCGCATTGAGCGTCAGGCCGAGGTCGAAGTGGTGCTCGATTCGATTGGCGCCTCCGACATCCCGGTGATCAGAGTATTCAACAAGATCGACCGGACCGGCCAGGACGCCGGCGTGCTTAACGAAAGCGGTGGACAACCAAATAGCGTCGCGCTGTCCGCCCTCAACGGAGAGGGCATGGAGCAGCTGCGTGAAGTCATCGCCGCTGAGCTGACCCGTGACCGGATTCAACTCTGGATCAACCTGGCCGGAGACGATGCGCGGCTGCGCGCCCAACTATTCGAGCTCGGTGTGGTCAATGAGGAGCTGATCGAAGAAGACGGTTCGTGGAGAATGCATGTCGATGTGCCGCGCGATACCGCGGTCCGGCTGGCCAGCCAGCCCGGCAAGGAAGGCCGCAAGGCGCGCGAGCAGTTGTTGATCGAAACCGCTTCGTGAATCAGCACTGCACTTGAAAGGTCGCTCGTCGGGCCTCAGCTTGCTTATCGTCCTCGCGTTTCCGAAATTGAGCACTACAGGAGAATTCAATGCCCTGGAAAGAACCCGGCAAGGGTGACAAGGACCCCTGGAAATCCGGCCAACAGCCGCCGGATCTCGATGAGGTCTTCCAGAACGTCAATCGCAGACTGAAAGGCATCTTCGGCGGGGGCGGTAGCCGTCGCGGCGAGGGTTCCCAAAACGGCGGCAGCAGCGGGTTGCTGTCCATCCTGATTGTGGTCTTGTTGCTTTGGGCCGCCTATGACTCAGTGCACATCGTCGATGAAGCCGAACAGGGCGTGGTCCTTCGGTTCGGCAAGTACAACCGGACGCTATCGCCCGGAATCAACCTGACATTTCCCCGACCGATCGAGACAATGTTCCCGGTCAACGTCAGCAATGTGCGGGAGATAGAAGATCGCGGGCACATGCTGACTAAGGACGAAAACCTCATCGAGTTCACTTACAAAGTTCAGTATCGTGTCTCCGACGCGCAACAGTTCCTGTTCAAAGTCCGCGACCCCGACGCCACAGTCCTTCAGGCGGCAGAAAGCGCCCTTCGTGAGGCCGTGGGTACTAACCGGCTCGACGCCATCCTCGAGGGGGAGCAGCGTCAGCAGGTGCGTATCGAAACCCGGCGGGTCTTGCAGGAAACGCTCGATCGATACCAGATCGGAATACTGATTACGGAATTCAACCTGGAAGACGTCAATGTCCCGGCACAGGTGCGCGAAGCGTACTCCGATGTCATTCGAGCCCGCGAGGATCGCGAACGCTTCATCGAAGAAGCCCGCGTCCATGCCAATAGCGTGATTCCGGAAGCCCGTGGCCAGGCGGCCAGGGTCGTGCAGGAAGCTGAGGGTTACAAGGCCTCAACGATCGCCTTGGCTGAAGGTGAAGCAGCCCGCTTCGATTCGGTGCTTGAGGAATACCTGCGCGCGCCTGAGATCACCCGCAAACGCCTCTACCTGCAAACGCTGGAAAACGTCTACGCACGCTCGAACAAGGTCATGATCGATGCCGAGGGCAGCGGGAACGTGCTGTACCTGCCCCTTGATCAACTGGGCGTCAATTCCGGTCAGTCAGGAAGCCGGACCAACATGCCCCCCATTGTGACGCCCAGCAATCCGCCGATCGGGGAAGACAGTCCTGGCCGCAATGCGCGCAGGGAGGGCAGACAATGAACCGTGCCTTGCTACTCATACTCATCGTGGCGCTGGGGTTTGTCGGCCTCAATAGCCTGTTTATGGTCAGCGAGACCGAGTACGCCATTAAATTCCAGCTCGGTCGCGTCGTTAAAGCTGACTACGGGCCGGGCCTGCACGTAAAGGCGCCTTTCATCAATAACGTGCGCAAGTTCGACCGCCGTATTCTGACGCTCGACACCCAACCGGAGAACATGATCACCTCCGAGCAGAAATTCGTGAGCGTCGATTCTTTTATCAAGTGGCGAATCGTAGACGTGGCGCAGTTCTACATCTCCACCCAGGGTAATGAGCGTAACGCACTGAACCGCCTGGACAGTATCATCAAGGACCGTATCCGAAACCAGATTGCCAGCCGCACGCTGGTTGAAGTGGTTTCAGAACAGCGCGTTTCGACCATGCAGGACATCCAGTCGAGGGCTAATGAAGCCGCCAAGGAGTTCGGCATCGAGATCGTCGATGTCCGGATCAAGGCTGTGGAACTGCCTGAAGATGTCCGTGAATCGGTTTTCAGACGTATGGCGGCGGACCGGCAGAAGGAGGCCAATCGCTACCGTTTTGAGGGTCGCGAAGAAGCCGAGCGCATCCGCGCCGATGCAGACCGGCAGGCACAGATCATCCTCGCTGAGGCTGAGCGCGAGGGCCAGACACTCCGCGGTGAAGGTGACGCGACAGCGACCGCAATTTACGCCAAAGCCTACGGAAAAGACGAAGAGTTTTATGCCTTTTACCGCAGTCTCCAGGCTTACGGTAATGCGTTTGGTGGAAGCAACGATGTCATGGTCATCGATCCGTCGTCGAGCTTTTTTGATTACTTCGGCAGCGATCGGGCCGGGCAATAAGTCGCTGATTGGCGTGAGTCGTGATGCATGAATTGTTCACGGCTTTTGCCTTGGTCCTGATCATCGAGGGTTTTTTGCCATTCCTGGCACCGGCCTTTTGGCAGAAGACCATGCGTGACTTGGCGCAGATCAACCCAAAGACCGTGCGGATTGGCGGTATCGTCAGCATGCTGGCGGGCGCGATCCTGCTGAATATGTTGCGCTAAGCGGCGTCCACGAGGAAATCCAGGGTATTCAATATGGCCAGAAGCATCGTCGTGCTTGGCACCCAGTGGGGCGACGAGGGTAAGGGAAAGATCGTAGACCTGCTGAGCGCAAAAGCCGATGCTGTTGTGCGTTTCCAGGGCGGTCACAACGCCGGACATACCCTGGTCATCGACGGTGAGAAAACCGTCCTTCACCTGATACCGGCGGGAATCCTCAACCCGGGCGTCGAGTGCCTCATTGGTAACGGCGTCGTGCTCTCACTCGAAGCGCTCAAGAAAGAGATCGAGCAGTTGGAAGCCAGAGGGTTATCGGTGCACGATCGCATTAAGATCTCCCCCGCCTGTGCAATCATCCTGCCCTACCATGTCATGCTCGACACGGCCCGTGAGCGCGCCCGTGGTGACCGTGCCATCGGAACGACCTGTCGAGGGATTGGCCCGGCATACGAGGACAAGGTGGCGCGTCGTGGACTGCGTACCAGCGACTTGCTGGACGCCGACCATCTCGCCGAGCGACTGGAACCAGTCCTGGACTTCCACAACTTCGTGCTCGAGAAGCGCTTTGGCGAAAAACCGCTGGCGTTCAAATCGGTGCTCGAGCAGGCGCTTGAGTTGGGCACGTATTTCTCGCCCATGGTGACAGACGTGAGCGCGCGGTTGTATGGATTGCGTAAACAGGGTCGCCGCATCATGTTCGAGGGTGCACAGGGCAGCCTGCTCGATATCGATCACGGCACATACCCCTATGTCACCTCATCCAACACGACGGTGGGCGGCGTGTGCACCGGCGCCGGCGTGGGACCGGACGCCATCGACTATGTCCTGGGAATCACCAAGGCCTATGTCACCCGCGTCGGCGGCGGGCCATTTCCAACCGAGCTATTCGACGATGTCGGCCGGCGTTTGGGCGAACGGGGCGCCGAATTCGGCGCCACCACCGGCCGGCCAAGACGTTGCGGCTGGCTCGACGCCGTGGCGCTGAGGCGCATGGTACAACTCAATGGCGTCACCGGGCTTTGCGTCACCAAGCTCGATGTCCTTGACGGCTTCAAGGAACTGAATATCTGCACCGCCTACAAACTTGATGGCGAAACCCTGGATGCCCCGCCCCTCGATGTTCAGGACTGGCCGCGTCTCGCGCCCGTTTACGAATCTCACCGCGGCTGGCAAAAGTCCGTCCGCGGCGCTACCCGGCTTCAGGATTTGCCTGCCCGTGCGCGCGCCTACCTCGACCGCGTGGAAGCCCTGGTCGGCGTGCCCATCCATATCATCGCCACCGGCCCGGAACGCAACGAAATCATCATTCAACGGCATCCCTTCGGCAAGTAACGCAGAGTGGCGCGGGCAGCGCCTCGCGGTCCAGCCTGAAACACACGTGAAGCATTATCGCTGCTTGACGCAATGTCGATGCATTAGAACGACCCCGAGGCCGTTGTCGATTTTTTCCTGGGACTTGGTCAAACGAAGCGCGCCTTTCGTGCAGAGCACGAAAGCAGCGCTTCGTGGAAGGATGGTGCCCAGGAGAGGACTTGAACCTCCACGAGCGCAATGCTCACTGGCACCTGAAGCCAGCGCGTCTACCAATTCCGCCACCTGGGCAAGGGGGGAACCCGCGATCCACGGGCGTAAACCGGTGGCTAGAGTAGTGATAAGCCCTCCCAATGTCAACGGCGAGAGTACAGCAAATAGCCGTTACAATGAGGCCATGAAAACGATAAGAAATTCAACAGGAAAACGAGGCTGATGGCGGGCCGCGGCAAAACAGGCCGGATCGACGCCGAGGCACCGTCTCGGGAGGACGTGATCCGCTTGCTGGGCGAGCAGGGAAGACCGCTTAAGCGACGCGAATTGTTCGAGCGACTGGGGGTTCAGTCCGAGGACGCCCGGGAAATCATGCGCCGGCGGCTCAAGGCCATGTTGCGTGACGGACAGATCGTCAAGAACCGCCGCAATGCCTACGGTCTGGCTGAGAAAATGGACCTGGTTCGCGGTCGCATCAGCGCGCATCCCGATGGCTTCGGCTTCGTCCAACCGGAAACCGGCGATTCTGACCTGTACATTTCGCCCCGCGAAATGAGAAAGGTGCTTCACGGCGACCAGGTGTTGGCTTCGGTGACCGGCATCGACGGCCGGGGCCGTCGAGAGGGCGTCATCACTGAAGTGCTCGAGCGTGCCCACCAGCGCATCGTCGGCCGCTTTGTCAAGGAGAGTGGCGTCGCTCTGGTGGTGCCCGACGAGTCGCGCATCAACCAGGATGTGCTGGTTCCGTTGACGCAAACCAGGAATGCCAAACCTGGCCAGATCGTAGTGGCCGAGATCACCCAGCAACCCGGGCCGCGACAACCACCGGTCGGCAAGATCGTGGAGATTCTGGGGGAAAGCGGTGCGCCCGGCATGGCAACCGAGATCGCCATTCGAAACTTTGACCTGTCCTATGAATGGCCTAAAGGCGTTGAAGCAGAAGCCGCGGCTTTTGGCGATGAAGTCGATGAAAAGTGGAAACAAGGCCGCCGGGACTTGCGCGACCTGCCGCTGGTGACAATTGACGGCGCTGACGCCCGCGATTTCGATGACGCCGTGTTTGCGCAGCGTCGCAACAATACCTGGCGGCTGGTGGTCGCAATCGCCGATGTGGCGAGTTACGTGCGTCCAGGCACGAAGCTCGATGGCGCCGCCGAAGAGCGCGCCACCTCGGTGTATTTCCCCGGTCGCGTCATCCCCATGCTGCCCGAGGCGTTGTCCAACGGCTTGTGTTCCCTGAACCCGGAGGTCGAGCGCCTGTGTCTGATTTGCGACATGTCGATCGACGACCGTGGGACGGTGACACGGTCGCGCTTCGATGCCGCCATCATGCGCTCCCAGGCCCGCCTGACTTATGGCGAAGTGTGGAACTGGCTGTTGAGCGGAAAGAAAGGCATCCGTCCCGGGCTCGATGCGGTGTCAGATTCCTTGCGTGACCTCTATGGGTTGTACAAAGCCTTGCGCAAGGCGCGCACGCGCCGTGGGGCAATTGATTTTGAAAGCACCGAAGTAAAGTTCCTGTTCGACACCGAGGGCGGCGTCGAGGGCATCGAGCCGGTGGAGCGCAACGATGCGCACAAGATCATCGAGGAGTGCATGATCACCGCCAACGTAGAAGCCGCGCGGTTGCTGCTCCGACACGACTTACCCACCTTGTTCCGGGTGCATGAGCCACCCCAGGGCGATCGCGTGGAGGCGCTGGAGGAGTTCCTGCGGGGACTCGGCATCCGCATTACCTGGCGGGGCCGTCCCGAACCACGGGATTTCGAAGATTTGGTCCAACGCATCAAGGGCAGGGAAGACCAGCATCTGATCATGGCGGTGCTGCTGCGCGCCCAGAGCCTGGCGACCTATCAGGCGATCAATCACGGTCATTTTGGACTCGCCCTGGAGGCCTACGCGCACTTTACATCGCCCATTCGGCGCTACCCGGATCTGCTGGTCCATCGCGCCATTCATCACATTG
>JBFHEJ010000008.1:0-19706 GCA_041584255.1 Lysobacterales bacterium | reverse complement strand
GGACGTGCGCGCCGCAACCTTGAGGCCGGGCACGCGGGCGAGCTGGTTGCGAATCTCCTCGGACAGGCCATCTGAGAAATATTCGTTTTCGATGTCGTCGCTGAGGTTGGCGAAGGGCAGAACGGCCAGGGAACCCGGCGGCCCCTCGAATGGCGACGCCGGCACATCGGGAAGCGGTGCGGTGCGCTCCACACCTTCGGGCGTGATGTCGAACATCCAGGAAAGCGCCAGCGCCACGGGAAACAGCAGGACGACGCCGGCGACCACGTAGCGCAGGAGGTGGTCGAGATCGAAGGCCTCGAGCAGCACGTCGCCCACCTGGATCACCACCCAGGCGAACACCACGTAGTAGATCACCACGCGCACGACGTGGCGGCGGCGGAGTTCTTCCCAGAATTTGCGGATGGGGACGCGTGTTGGTTTTTTCATTGATTTCGACCGGTGAATCCGCCAGTGGGCAAAGAAGCACCAAACGGCGAAATTCTGACGGCAGACGCCACAGCAGTATAAACCTTGGCAGGGTGTTATCGTGCCAGCCGTAACCGCTCAAATCGCCTTGCGAGGTTGACAATTCGGCCGGCTGAACGGAGAATTTGCGCCCCTTCAAGAACAGAATTTGGTGATGTAGCTCAGCCGGTTAGAGCGCGGCACTCATAATGCTGAGGTCGGTGGTTCAAGTCCACCCATCACCACCATATGCAGACGGCCCCTTTTGGGGCCGTTTTTGCATATGGTGGTGATGGGGGGCTGACACCGGGGGCGCCTGCGCCCACTTCACCTCTGAGCACATCGGCTCTGTAGGTGCGCGTCACTTCGAACGATCTGCCCCGGACAGAGCCGGGTTCAAGTCCACCTAGCTTGCCTCGACCAGATTATGACTGTCGGCGGCGGTGAGCTGGCAGTCATAGACTTCCTTCAACTGCACGATCCTGGCCATGGTTGCGTCGCCGAAGGGCGCTTTGCCCTCGAAGGCGTGCAGCACGATACCCTCCAGCAGGTCGCCAAGGGATATGTCGTGATATTCCGCGAGTCCCTTGAGTACCTTTAACAGCGAGGACTCGATTCGCACCCCGGTCTGGGTGCGCTGAATCGGTTTCTTTTTCGTCACGATGAACTCCCTCGCCCGCTCAGCTCCGGCGAAGCCAGTGCAGCATAGTCAATGTCTGCGTTGCGGATGAGGTCACCCCACTCCCGCAGCATCTCCTCGAACGATTCGCGCCCGAATTCGGCCAGGTCCTGATTGCCCCGATCGCTCAGCGCGGTGAGTGCGTACGTCACGTCAGCCACCGAGCCGCCGTTGCCATCCGGGCGAACCCGCACTTCCACGGTGCCGGCCTTGACGCCCGGTGTTATGCGCGCATAACGAGCGTGCTGAGCGTCCACATCGAAGTCCACCACGACCCAGACGGTGGTCTCACCGTCCACGCAGGTTGTCCACACCGCGCCTTTGCGATTACCGTCGCCCCCGCCCATCACCTCGGGCTCCCAGCCGGGTACCCAGAGTTTCTCACCCGCGGCGGTGAACAGGGAAAATGATTGTTCGGGCGGCGCCTGGACATGGACGGCTCCGCTGTAATGAATATGCATGATTTCACCTCGGTCATGTCCTTTGGTGCCGAGATGTTATCATGTTACCTAGGTACCATCAATCAGCCTGGTTGTCGAGCGGATCTTTCACCACCTCGCGTACTCAGCGCCAGCAGTTTAAACAACGCCAGCAGGAGCATGGCCGCGAGGACATTGTGAGACAGGGCCAGGATCATCGGGATGCCACCCATCACCGAGGCCACACCGACCGCGATTTCGGTCAGCACAAGCACCAGTATCACCGCGGCAAGGGCGCGGAACCGCCGCTCAGACAAGAGAGCGGCCACGGCAGCAGACGCCACGAGCAGCAGGGCCGCAATCGCAGCGAGGCGATGCGCCCGGTGAATGGCGATTCGCTCTTCACCCCCGATGGCCTGGCCACTGGCCGTGACTGCATGCTGGCGGGACAAATCCATCGCCTCGCCCAGCGCCGGTCCCGGCCACCAGCCGCCGTGACAGTCCGGCAGGGTCTGGCAGGCCGTGGCGGCGAAGTTGGCGCTGGTCAGCCCGCCCAGCAGCACCTGCAATACCAGCGCGACGATCGCCACCGTAGTCATGACCGCGACGGTCGGCGCTCTGGTGCCACTCTCCTCCATTGAAAAGACCAGCCATCCCAACAGGCCCACCATGGCAAAACCGCCGGAAAGATTGCCCATCACGATGGCGGGGTCATGCAGCCCGCCCGAGCGAATCCCGATGACGGCCAGGTAGACCGTCAGCCCGAGCAAGACAGCGCTCAATAATCGATGGCGTTTGTGGCGAAGGGCCAGGAAAAACAGGAACACCACCAACAGGCCAAGCACGCTGGCGACCAGGCGGTGCAGTGGCGTTGCCCAGGCCAGCACCCTGCCGCTCTCGTCGACCAGCCGCGCGTAGGCATCCTCGGTGCTCTGCGGCACCGACTGCTCCACCGCCTGCCCGATTCGGCCGTAGCAGGCCGGCCAGTCGGCACAACCGATTCCGGAATGAGCCAGCCGCAAGTAAGCGCTGAGCGTGGTGAGCAGCAACACCAGCGCCAGCGAAACGATGGCCAGTGCGCGCATTGCCGTGGTCAGTCCTCGACCCGCTCGAGGTAGACCGCTTCGCCGCGCACGAGGCGCACATGGCGGGGGGAGTGTTTCCACTCCACGCGGTCGAGGCCATTGCCAAAATTCCACAGCCAGGCGGTGTCCCACTGAAACTGGTAGTCGTTCGAGGACCAGTATTCGCCGGGCTGCGTGTTGGGGAAATACACCGTGTTGATGGTGGGCGGCGTGCGCGTCTTGCGCGGGTCGCTGATGGAGCCCAGTTCATCGCGGCTGGGCACCCGCCAGTCGGTGAAGCCGCACAGGCCTTGTTCGTTAACGGCGATGGGATAGGCATGGGTGTCGCAACCGCTGCCCGCACAGGCACCGCCGTTGGCCACGCCGCGGTAGTCCAGCTCACCGGTGGCCTCGTCCGGGTTGAACCAGGTGTAGGTGTGTTCCCGGTCGTGCAGGCCGCCGTCGGTGGTCTTGACCTCCCAGACGAGTCCGGTGAACTGGTCGAGGGCACAGGGACCGGTTTCGCCGGGTGGCAATCGTTCGCCGGATTCATCCAGGCCTGCGTATTTGCTGTCATGGATGTTGGGGCCGGGCCCCGGCTGCGCATCACATCCGGCCAGCATTGCCAGGACGAGAAACGCCAGGTTGCCCGTAGCGACACGATGGTGAAAAACGCGGTTCCGATTCATGGCATGAACGAGCCCGGTTCGGCTGGCGACAAGTGCCTGAACTTTACCCCGTTTTCCGCGCGATCACAGCGTGGGTGATAGCAAACCGTCCGCCTTCTTGACCTGTATCAAGATCGCCCAAGGCCCGCCTTGCTATGTTCACTTTGCCGCAATCCAGCTTGATCAGGAACGGCGGCCGACCGCACCAGGAGGACTCCGGTATGAATCACGAAGTCGCTGAACCGCAGGAAAACACGCGCCTGCCCATCATGCAGCGGATCATAGAAAACCCCTTCATCCTGCTGTTCATCGGCGTGGTCTTTCCCGCCGTGTTCTACATCATCTGGGGAATCATGGAGATCATCTCGATTCCCATCGCGCCCTGACCCCATCGCTAACCATTACCCGGCGGAGGACTTGCCGTGAGCGCCATTGAACCACCCTCGGAAATCGTCTGGTGGAAACAACCGCTGGATCGCGTCGAAGGCACCTGGATCGTGCTGGCCCTGGTCTGGTCGCTGATCATGTTTGCCATGATGCCGCTGTGGCACGTGTACGGTAAGCAGAATCTGTCCAACGAGGCCTACCGAACGACGCCCGAAGCCTTCATGGCCAAGACTCAGGCCATGGTGAACGAATTCACTGTCCGCCAGGAAACCAACCAGCAGATCCCTGTCGTGCGGCCGCCACCGGGCAGCGACGTCTACCTGATCGGCCGGCTGTGGCAGTGGTGGCCGTTCCTGGAACTGGAGCGTGGCCAGACTTATCGCCTGCATATCGCTTCGATGGACTGGCAGCACGGGTTCTCGCTGCAGCCGGTCAACATCAATACCCAGATCGTGCCCGGCTATGAAATGGTGCTGACCATTACACCCGACACGCTCGACGAACAAACGATTATCTGCAACGAGTATTGCGGTATCGGCCATCACATGATGACGGGCAAAATCTATGTCACGGAGGGAGGGTCGCGATGAACACCGAGTTCAGAATTTGTCCGGAATCCGGCCTCCAGTTCCACAAGCCGGCAGAACGGCTGATGCGCTTCAACGCCGTCGCCGCGGTCGTCGCCCTGTTGCTGGGCGGGGTCACGGCCCTGCTGGTCACGCTGACCCGCTGGCCGACCGTGCACCTGCTGCCGGCCGACCGCTTCTACCAGGTGCTGACCCTGCACGGCATCAACATGCTGATCTTCTGGATCATCTTCTTCGAGATTGCGGTGCTGTATTTCTGCTCATCGACGCTGTTGCGCAGCCGCCTGGCGACACCTAAGCTGGGCTGGCTCGCCTTCGCCCTGATGGTGGGCGGCGCAGTGATCAACAACGTCTCGGTGTTCAGCGGCAATTCGTCGGTGATGATGACGTCCTATGTGCCGATGCCCGCCGAGCCCATGTTCTATTTAGGACTGATTTTGTTTGCAGTCGGTGCACTGATCGGATGCTTCATGTTCCTCGGCACATTGGTGATCGCCAAGGAAGAAAAGACCTACGAAGGCTCGATCCCACTGGTCACATTCGGCGCGCTGACGGCCTGCATCATCGCCATCTTCACCATCGCCATGGGCGCCGTGATCCTGATCCCGACCTTCCTGTGGTCGGTGGGGCTGATCTCGCACATCGATGCGCCGATGTACCGCCTGATCTGGTGGGGCTTTGGCCATTCCTCGCAGCAAATCAACGTCGCCGCCCATGTCGCCGTGTGGTACGCCATCGCTGCGATTGTCTTCGGCGCCCGGCCGTTGTCGGAAAAGGTCAGCCGCACCGCCTTCGTGTTGTACATCGCCTTCCTGCAACTGGCTTCCGCCCACCACCTGCTGGTGGATCCGGGGCTGAGCGCCACCTGGAAGATCTTCAACACCTCGTACGCCATGTACCTTGCGGTGCTGGCCAGCATGATCCACGGCCTGACGGTGCCGGGCTCGATCGAGGTCGCCCAGCGCGCCAAGGGCCTGACCAAGGGCCTGTTTGAGTGGCTGCGCAAGGCGCCGTGGGGCAACCCGGTGTTCTCGGGCATGTTCCTGTCGCTGATCGGCTTCGGCTTCCTTGGCGGCATCTCGGGCGTGGTGATGGGCACCGAGCAGATCAACATCATCATTCACAACACGATCTACGTGCCCGGCCACTTCCACGCCACCGTGGTGATCGGCACCACCCTGGCCTTCATGTCGCTGACCTACTGGCTGATCCCGGTCCTGTTCCGACGCCAACTGTTCCTGCCGGGCCTGGCCAAATTACAACCGTATATCTTCGGCATCTCGATGATGGTGCTGGCGCTCGCCATGATGGGCGCCGGCACGCTGGGCGTGGAACGCCGGCACTGGGATATGGCGTTTACCGATGCGGTGGTCGGTTTCGATTACCCCGCCAGCGCGTTTACGCTCATGGGAATCGTGGGCATCAGCGGTGTCGGCGCCATCATCGGTGGCGCGATATTTGTGCTGATCACGGTGGTCTCGGTGTTCCTGGGCAAGCGCGTCGGATCGGAGTCCAATTATGGCGTTGCACCGAGCCGTCTGATGAAGGCGCCACCGATCATCCACCCACCCGGCGGACACGAGGCCGCCGGCAAGTGGGGACTGGCTGCGCCCGGCACATTCGCCCTGGCCCTCTTCTTCCTGGCGATCTTCGTGGTGTACTACGCCGTCAACTGGAAGTACCTGGCATCGGTCTGGCCGTTGTCATGACATAGAGGCACATTGAGTAACGCCGGGCCCTGCGTCCGGCGTTCTTTTTTGCGAAACTCGAACCATGATTCTCACAGGTGTTCAGCAGCACAAGCGCGTATCTCTCTCTGCCCTGCTGGCAGCGGTGCTGTTCAGCGCAGCCGTGGCGGCACAGGACACGGCGAACTACGACCCGGAGGTGGCCCTGCGGGAATCCCAGGCGGTTGTAGGTCAGTCGCTCGGCGATCACGCTTTCACGGATTCACATGGCAACCCGGTTCGCGTGTCGCAATACCGCGGCCAGCCGCTGCTGATCAGCATGATCTTCACCTCCTGCCACCATGTTTGCCCGGCGATCACCCGGCATTTGCACACGGCCGTCCGGGATGCGCGCGAAGCCCTGGGGCAGGACGCCTTCCAGGTCATCACCGTGGGCTTCGACACTCCGGTCGACACCCCCGAGGCCATGCGGTTCTTCGCCAAGGCCCAGGGCGTGGAAGACGCCGACTGGTCGTTCCTGAGCGGTTCGCGCGAGGCAGTCGAGGCGCTGATGGCGGACACCGGATTCGCTTACTACCCTTCCCCCCGCGGCTTCGACCACATCAACCAGGTCACCGTGGTGGATCGCGACGGCGTGATTTACCGGCAGGTCTATGGCGCCGCCTTCGACCTCCCCTGGCTGGTCGAGCCACTCAAGGAACTGGTCTATAACCGCCCGCAACCAGGGGCGCATTTCGGTGCCGGCCTGCTGAATCGCATCAAGCTGTTCTGTACCGTTTATGACCCCAACACGGGGAGATACCGATTCGATTATTCACTGTTCGTCGGCATGGGCGTGGGCGCGCTCATTCTCCTCAGCGTGATCGCCTGGTTGCTGACCGAGCGCGCGCGCAGGCGCCGGGCCACGGGGAGGGCAAGCGGTGCCTGATCCATTGCAGCGGGCCGGTCAGCGCCTGCTCCAACCATTGCGCGCGATACTCGACAGGGGATTCGGCGCAGACCTCAACCCCTTCAATCATCTCGGCGCGCTGACGATCTATTTCTTCTGGATTGTGTTGGTCAGCGGCATCTGGCTGTTTATCTTCTTTCGCACCAGTGTGGATGGCGCTTACTCCTCGGTTGAGTACCTTACTCACGAACAGTGGTACCTGGGCGGCGTGATGCGCAGCCTGCACCGGTACGCCTCCGACGCCGCCATCATCACGCTGGTAGTGCACGTCGCCTGCGAGTTTGTCTATAACCGCTACCGCGGGCCGCGCTGGTTCAGCTGGGTGACTGGCGTGCCGCTGATGTGGCTGGTGATACCGCTGGGCATCACCGGCTACTGGCTGGTGTGGGACCAGCTCGCCTGGTACGTGGCACTGACCTCGGCAGAATTGCTGGACGCTGTGCCCATTTTCACGGTTTCCATGGCAGGCAACTTTCTCAGTGACGAAGCGCTCAGTGACCGCTTTTTCACGCTGATGGCCTTCCTGCACCTGATCGGGCTGCCCTTGTTCCTGGTCTTCGGAATCTGGCTGCATGTCTTTCGCCTCAACGGCCCGCGCATTAACCCGCCGCGGGCCCTGATGGCCTCCAGCCTGGTGGCGATGGTGACGCTGTCGCTGATCTTCCCCGCCGTCAGCCAGGGCCCGGTCGACATGACGCGCGTCCCCGAGACACTGGGGCTCGACTGGTTCTATCTGCCGGTCTATCCGCTCGCGGCCCTGTGGTCGCCGGGCGGCGTCTGGACCCTGGTGTGCGGATTCAGCCTGCTGCTGTGCATCCTGCCCTGGTTGCCGCCTGGCGGCGCCAGGCCAGCCGCCCGGGTCGATCTCGACAACTGCAACGGCTGCAGCCGTTGCGCCGATGACTGTCCCTTCGGCGCCATCACCATGGAACCGCGCAGTGACGGCAAGTCCTATGAGATCGAAGCCGTCGTCGATCCCTCGCTGTGCGTCAGCTGCGGCCTGTGCACCGGATCCTGTCCGACCGCCACGCCGTTTCGCCGCCAGACCGACCTGGTGCCGGGCATCGACCAGCCCGAATTGACCAGCGCCACCCTGCGCGCGCAAATCATGGAGGCTTCGCAGGCGCTCAGAGGCACCAACCGCATCCTGGTGTTCGGTTGCGCCGACGACCCGTCGTGGCGGCGCCAGCGAAAGCGCCTTGCCGATGCCGAAACCGGGGTGGTCGACATTTACTGCATGGGGCACCTGCCGCCTTCATTCGTCGATTTCGTGCTCAGCCGCGACCTGGCGGACGGCGTGGTGCTGACCGGCTGCCCGGGCGGCAACTGCCACTTCCGCTATGGTGCGCAATGGACTTCGGAACGCCTCGCAGGGACGCGCGACCCGCGCCTTCGCAAGCGGGTCGACACCACCCGCCTGGCGCTGACATGGCAACAGCCCTGGGCGAGCCGCAGCAATCTTCGCGCCGTCATCGACGACCTGCGCAGCACCCTGTCGAGGCGATCCAAAGGGGAAACGAAGTCAGTTGCACGTTCGCCGCACCGATGGGGGAGATGGTTGCTGGTCGCCTTCGCTTACGCCGCCTTCCTGGCGCCGGTGGGGGTGTTTTCGGTCTGGCCCCGCTATGGGCTGATCGAGACTGGGCAGGCAATGGTCTCGATTTCATTTTCCTTCGCCGGCGAGCGGGTGGGTGAATGCCGTCAGCTCACCCAGGACGAACTCAATGCGCTGCCGCCCAATATGCGCAAGCCGCTTGACTGTCCCCGTGAGCGCCGGCCGATACGGGTGCTGCTGACTGCAGATGGCCAGCCGCTTTACGACGCCACGCTCCCGCCCGCGGGCCTGTGGAACGACGGCG
The DNA here is from genome assembly GCA_041584255.1 of Lysobacterales bacterium. GTDB lineage: Bacteria > Pseudomonadota > Gammaproteobacteria > Xanthomonadales > SZUA-36 > JAUIBE01. The sequence continues at coordinate 10,959 of JBFHEJ010000008.1, read as the reverse complement.
CCACGGACGTCTATCAACGTATCCCGGTCAAGGCCGGTGAGGTCGAACTGTTTGTCGGCGTCAACGCCCGCGGTGACGCCGAGGGATTTGACCATATGCTGACACGCACGCTCGACCTGGCGCCCGGCCGGCACGTCGTGGTCGAGTTCGACGATGTCGGCCAGTCCTTTTTCTTCAGAACGGAGTGAGGCATGAGCCTGCTGCAATGGAAACCGCAATACGCGCTCGGCATCCCCTCAGTGGACCACGAACATCGCGAGATGATCGGCATGATCAATTGCATTTACGACCAGATCGGGCACGGCGCCAACGCGGACGCCATCGAGCGCGGTCTCGGCGAAATTCATGCCGGGATCGCGGCGCACTTCGCACTGGAAGAGCGCCATATGCGGGAGGCGGCCTACCAGGAATACGAAGCGCACAAAGAGCAGCATGAACAGCTGCTCGACGAAATCCGGGACCTGATGGACATGATGGTGGAAAGCCCGGAGGCGGGCCGAGAGCGGCTGCGCAAGAGCCTATCGGACTGGTTCTCAGTCCACTTTGCCACCTTCGACGCCCGGCTCCACGACCGTCTCGGCGACCACGACTCCTAGGTCGCCGCAGGCGGGGAAACGAAGGCCCGGATCAGGGAAAAAGTCACCAGCGCCAGCGCCAGAAAAGTCACGAAAAACAGCACCTGCCGATGCTTCGCCAGCGAGGGATTCATTCGCTCCAGCACGCGCACCAGTCGATCCGAGACCAGGTAAATGACGATCGCGTTGAGGGTGAACAGCAGGAGATCGGACAATTCAGGATCCTCGATGGTCGGCGCGCTGCCGAATGGAACGATAGCAGACCAACAGGAAGAAAAGCCCGCCGATCACGGACACCAGCCCGCCGAATCCCATCAGCCCCATGCCGGCGATTTCGCCGAAACGATCAACACCCTGGGCCAGGCCGGCGGTCTTGCGTTGCACGCCGTAGCCGCCGGTCCACGCCAGGCCGGTGATGTGGAGGAGCTGACCACCGCCGTAAAGGATCGGCTGCCAGAAGGCCATGCGTGCGGGCAGATCGCCGTAGCCAAGTCGCGGGAGCAGGTAATAACAAAGCCCCATGAAGGCGATCGTGACCCCCACCGTCGAGCCGTGGTAATGCGCAGGGATCACGATGTCGAGGCCCGAGATCATGAAACCCAGGATGCCGCCGACGGCAAACAGGATCATCGATGACCAGAGAGCCGCCCGAAGATAGCGCGCCTCTGGAGGATCGGCCTGCGCCAACGGTGGCGCTTTGATTGCACTGACCAGCACGGCGAGGCCGAGTGGCAGGCAGGACAGCCCGCCGTACTTCATCAGCTCGGTGAAGGCCAGGCGATGTCCCGGAGAAACGATCTCATGGGCAAGGTAAAGAAACGGGACCGTCAGCACCGGCAACGCCACCAGCACCAGGAAAACCAGGGTCAGCCTGGGGCTCAGTTCAAAGCGGTATTCCCCGGCATGCAGCAGCAACACCCAGGCCACCATCATCAACAGCGTATAGGTGAATTGCAGCACATGGCCGCTGCCCCAGAACAGGTACTCGAAGTACACTTCGCCACTCATTCCGGACGGCATACCGACCCATGAACCGAGCAGGGCCAGCACAGCCGCCACGGTGATGGCAGCAGCAATGACGATGCCCAGCCTCAGGGCGCCGCCGGGCTCGAGCCTTGCCAGCGAGACGCGGAAGCACAGCACCGTTCTCAGCAAATGCGATGTGATCCCCAAGCCGAACAGCATCAGCCCCAAGTAAAAAACGGGGTGGCGCAGCAAGGGTACATAATTGTTCATCAGCGGCTCGCCGGCGCCGAGAAACGGCGATGCGGCGACGATGATGGTGCCGGACACGGCCAGCAGCAACGACAGAGTGTCCCACGCTGGCTTGCGGGTCTCATTGGCCAGGCTCCACATGGCGCCGGCCATGGACAGCAGCCAGATCAGCACCGACAGGTTGACGTGCACCACCAGCGCCACGCGGAAGAAATCCGCCAGTGTGAAAAACTGCTGGATGCCCGGCGTCCTGGCCAGGATCAACAGCAGCGAAAAGACCCCCGCACCCAGTAATGCGGCGAGCCCGAGGGCCAGCCACCAGCTCACGAACCGCCGGCGGTACGGATCATTGACTTGCAATCGGTAGGGGGTTGCCTGCATCGATCTCTCTTGGAACCCGAACGGCGGTGGTCGGCAATGGCCGGTATTCGGGAACAGCCTATCTTATCGATCGCTTGCGGACGAACAACCTCGGTGGCGTGACAGGGGCAAAAGCGGGTGGAGGGTGTATATTGGAACCGATGAAACCATGCAGGGCGTGTCAGCATGAGGTGTCGGAGCAGGCCATGGCCTGCCCGTCCTGCGGGGCGCCCTACCCGGCGAAGAAATCCTGGGACGGCTGGGGCTTCGAATACAAGTCGAAGGCCACCTTTCTCGGTCTTCCCTGGCTGCACATTTCCTTTAAGTTTCGCCCCAACCGCATGCCCGTGCCGGCCAAGGGCATATTCGCCATCGGTCAGTTCGCCTCCGGCGTTTTCACGCTGTCACAGTTCGGAATCGGCGTCGTCAGCGTCAGCCAGTTCACCATCGCGGGCTTTGCGCTGGCCCAGTTCGCTTTCGCCTACGAGCTGATTGCGCAGCTTGGCGTCTACATCCATGAGGGCCGCGGCCAGATGGTCATCAGTCTCGCCGAGCTGATCGAAAAGTTCGGCTAGGCGACTCAGCCGCCCGATATCGCCCCGATCACGATAAACGGCTCACGACCCTCGGCGATGCTTTCGGGTAATGGCGTGTCCGGCGAATCATGGGAGATGTCCTCTTTGTCCACGTAGAACCGCACTCGTGGCCGGCGCTTATGGGTCTCGTGCTCACGGATGGTCCCCTTGAGCATCGGATAACGCGATTCCAGGGCGTCCAGAATCGACTGAATGGTCACTGGTGCACTCACCGCAAGAGATACTTCGCCGTCGACGCGCGCGAGATTTTTGAGGTGATGGGGCAGGGCCACTCGAACCATATTCGGCTCAGCCAAGCGTCTGCACCTCTACGGACAGCACGGGCGGCAGATCGCGCACGATGGGCGCCCAGTGATCGCCCTCGTCCGCCGAGGCATAGACCTGGCCACCAGTGGTGCCGAAATAGATGCCGCAGGGATCGTGCTCGTCGAGGGCCATCGCGTCGCGCAGGATATTCACGTAACAGTGCTCCTGCGGCAGGCCATTGGTCAGCGCTTTCCATTCATTGCCCCCGCTGCGGCTACGGTAGACCCGCAACTTGCCTTCCGGCGGATAGTGCAGTGAGTCGCTTTCGATGGGCACCACATAGATTGTTTCCGGATCGCGCGGGTGCACGCCGATGGGAAAACCAAAATCGCTGGGCAGGTTGCCGCTGACCTCGTACCAGTTGTCGCCGCCATCGTCGGAGCGCATCACGTCCCAGTGTTTTTGCATGAACAGCATGTTGGGGTTTTTCGGATGAATGGCGATGCGGTGGACGCAGTGCCCGACCTCGGCGGTGGGATCAGGGATGTATTCCGAATGCAGTCCCCTGTTAATGGGTTTCCAGGTTTTGCCGCCGTCATCTGTCCTGAACGTGCCGGCCGCGGAGATGGCGGCATAGATTCGGTCGTGGTTGGTTGGGTCGATAACGATGGTGTGCAGGCACAGACCGCCGGCCCCCGGCGCCCAGTTGGCCCCGGTTTCATGGCCACGTAATCCCGCCACCTCGTGCCACGTCGCGCCTCCATCAGTCGACTTGAAAAGCCCGGCGTCTTCAACCCCCGCATACACCGTGTCAGGATCATGCAGGGCGGGTTCAAGGTGCCACACGCGGGCAAACTCCCAGGGGTGCGGCGTGCCGTCGTACCACTGGTGGGTGGTCAGGGGCGCGCCGCTTTCCTCTGAAGTGTCATAAACGAACTTGTTGCTCTCGCCCTGGGGCATGCCCATCTCGTCGGGTTCGATGCCGTTGGGTGAACCCGGCTGAAACCATGTCTTGCCGCCATCGTCCGAACGGTTGATGATCTGCCCGAACCAGCTGCTGGTCTGCGAGACATAGATGCGGTCCGGGTCCACCGGCGAGCCCGTGGCGTGGTAAATCTCCCAGCCGGCGAAGTGCGGGCCGGACACACCCCAGTCCTTTCGCTCAACGTCCGAAGTGAGGATGAAGAGTCCCTTTCGGGTGCCGGCCAGGACACGCGTTCCGCTCATTGGCTTCTCCTTGTTTGGGGTCTGAGCTCTTTTTTGTGGAAAAGGGCCCCAACCCATTGATCTGACCCGATCAATTACCCACGTATTTAGAATAGACGCTGCGCGCGACGGACTCCTCTCCGGTGCCCTTGACGATGGCGCGGCCGTCGGCAAACAGCGTGATCTCATAATCGTAGCCACCATCGGGAATCGATGCGCGAACCATGAACTCGTTCTTTCGCACCTTTCCGTGGCTGGTGAGGCGGCCGGCGATTTTCTCCAGATCGACCCCGCTTTCGGATTGGTGATGGCGCAGCTGAACCGCGTTGCGCCCGCACAGCGATGTGGCGCTGGAGCCGGCCCTGCCTTCGAGAAACTCGAACTCGTGGCGTTTGCAGGTCGGGCAGTCCCCGTCTTCCCAGGCACGCGCAACCTTCAACTGGGTAAACGTATTCGTCCACAGATCGATGCTCAGCATGGTTGGACTGACCTGCTCGATGTTGCCGGTGAGAACCTTGAGCGCTTCGGCGACCTGGAAGTTGGCGATGATAGCGACTGCCGGGCCGATCACGCCCGCCGTGTCACAGGTCAGGTGCTCGCCGGGCGGCGGCGGCTCCTCAAAGATGCAGCGAAAACACGGGGTCGCACGGTTGCCGCTTTCTGCCGATTCCCACCACGCGTCCCCCGTCACTGAATGCGGCAAAATCGCCAGCGCCATGCCCACCGTGCTGACTGCACCGCCGTACATGTAGGGAATTCCGTTTTTCACCGCGCAGTCGTTGGCGAGGTAGCGGGTTTCGAAGTTATCCAGCCCGTCGATCAAAATGTCGGCGCCTCGCGCATAGCGCTCGAAGTTGGCATGGTTGAGGTCATCGACGATGGCGCTGACTTTGACGTGAGAGTTGCTGCGGGCGATCTTGCGCTTGGCGGCCACGGCCTTGGGGATGCCGTCGGCGACATCCTGCTCATCGAACAGCACCTGCCTCTGCAGGTTGGTCAGCTCGATGAAATCCCGGTCAACGATCTTGAGGTGGCCCACCCCGGCGCGCGCCAGCATGTCGGCCGCCACCGAACCCAGGGCACCACAGCCCATGATCATTGCAGTGGACTCAAGCAGTCTCCGCTGGCCCTCTTTCCCGAAGCCGGGAAGAAGCATTTGTCTGTGATAACGGTGAAGGTCGTGGCTCACTGAGACATGGCTCGAACTCGGGTCGGATTAGCTTAATCCAAGCGGACTCCATTCAGTAGTCGCAGTGGTTCGCAGATTTCTCAGGCAGCCCGCCGTGTTGGCAGGTCGAAAGCGAACACGGTGCCCTGATTCACAGTGCTCTCAACAGTGATGCGGCTGCCATGCAGATCGAGAATTCGCTTCACAATAGCGAGACCCAATCCGCTGGAGCCACCCCGGTCGCTGGATTCGGCGCGATAAAAGCGGTCAAAAATATGGTCGATATCCTGGGGCGGAATACCACAGCCGGTATCGGCCACGGACACCGACACGCAGTCCGGCCGGGGGTCGATGGAAATGACGATGGTTCCACGCCTGGGGGTATGTTTCAGTGCATTGCGCAGCAGATTCTCCAGCACGCGCTGCATGAGTCCGATATCTGCCAGGACCATCGCGGCGTCACCCTTGGTCTCGACCTGAATGGAGATGCCTTTTGTGCGGGCGTCGAGTTCAAACTCCTGCGCCACATCATGGAGCAGTTCCGCCAGCGAAAAACGCTCGACTTCGGGCTGTACCTGCGCCGACTCCAGCTTTGACAGTTCGAACAGATCGCCAACCAACTGGCTCAGCCGCTGCGTATGTCTGCGGGTAATTTCTAGATAACGCTGGCGTTGTCCGGGTTCCAGCTCTTCGTTCTTGATCAGCAGGGTGTCGACGTAGCCATGCATTGATGACAGCGGCGTGCGCAAGTCATGCGAAACATTGCTGATCAGCTCGCGACGCACCCGGTCTGTCTCCTTCAGGCGTTCAAACTGCTCCTCGATCTTGCGCGCCATGGATGAAAACGCTCGTCCGATCTGGCCAATTTCATCACGGGCCGGGTCCCGCCTTATCACGGCAGCGTGAGCAAATCCCGAGTCGGTGAATTGTTGGACTTCGCGGGTCAGCCTGCGAAGGCGCCTGGTGAGCATAGCGAACACCAGCAGACCCACGAGAAATGCCGCCAGGACAATGGCAATGGTGGCACCAAGGCTGACTTTCTGAACGTAGCTGCTCTGAATGCTGTGCGCCAACTCGTCGTACGTCTGTCCCCCGAGAATGGCGTACAGGTACCCCTGCAGTTCGCCATCGTCCATTACCGGTGAGGCGGAAAAAATCTTACGTATTCCGGGATTGCGAGGGTCGCTGCCCTTGAACGGCAGCTCGACACCGCCCTCAACCCACTGCTTCACCGGCGCCAGATCGACTTGCTGCATCCTGACGCTGTCGTCAGGCACCCCATGCCCCAGGATACGGCCCTGTGTGTCCAGCAGATAAATTTCGACGGTCGGATTGATGACCATGGCCTGCTGGGCCAGGCGCGCCAGCGCTTCTTCGTTGACCTGGCCATCCTCAATCAGGATTCGCTCACCGGTCACATACATGGCGATCGAACCATTCAGCCGTTGGGTGAGCTCCTCGTAGTAAAGCCTCGTGCTAAAGCGTTCCAGCAGGTAAAAGCCACTGCCGATGAGCGCAATAATCACCAGCAGGGCTGCGGAAAGGCGTGAAAGAAGCGTATTCATGACGGCTGCAGTTTGTAGCCCACGCCCCAAACCGTCAGCACGAATCGCGGGTTGGCGGGATCGGCCTCGATCTTGCCGCGCAGGCGGTTGATGTGGGAGTTGACGGTGTGCTCGTAACCCAGGTGGCCGCGCCCCCAGACCAGGTCGAGCAGGTGTTGGCGGGTGTAGACCCGGCCCGGGTTGCGCGCGAATTGAACCAGAAGGTCGAACTCCTTGGCCGTCAGTTCGACCGGGCGGTCGGCGACCGTGACCGCGCGCCGCTCGATGTCGATCGCCATGTCGCCGACCACGATAACCGGATCGGCCTTGGGCGCCTCCTTGCCCAGGCGATCGGTCAGGCGCAGGATTGCCTTCACCCGGGCGACTAGTTCGCGGATACTGAAGGGCTTGGTCAAGTAGTCGTCGGCGCCGATTTCCAGGCCCAGGACCCGGTCCAGTTCCGAGGACTTGGCGGTCAGCATCAGGATCGGCGTGTAGGTGGCGCCGCCGCGCAGCCGCCGGCAGACCTCTAGCCCGTCCAGGCCGGGCAGCATCAGGTCCAGGATCACCAGATCGTAGCGGCCGCCGGTGGCCAATTGCAGGCCGGTCCGTCCGTCGGCGGCAATCTTCACCTCGCAATCCAGATCGCGCAGGTGCAAGGCCATCAGATCGGCGATATCGGCGCTGTCCTCTATGACCAAAATCTTGTGTGTCATGCCCGCCAGGGTCCCGATTCGTGCCGCCCGCAGTCTAGCCGCAGAGTATCACGAATCCCTCACATGGAAGCGGGTGGGCAACGCCGGTCAAAGCGCGCGGGCGTGGCGGGCTTCGCACCGGTCGAGGTCGGAATCGAAGGCGACTCAGCCGGCGCGCACAAAGGACGTCCGCGATGCAGCGATGTTGACCAAGAGGGCAATATTCGACGCGCAACAGTGAACAATCAAATCCTACTATTGAAAATAGAGTTGTTATGGTAAATTTCTACTCAGATGAAATAACCTTCTATAACTGGATCGGGATCTCGACTGGGATGAGATCCGCCGGAAAGTGAAAACTCCTCAAACTAGGGAGGTTTTCAATGCTCCGCATATGTTCGCGGCTTCTATATCTGGGATGTGTTCTTGCCCTGGCATCGTGCGCCAACATCAACTCCATCGGCCGCAGCACGTCCTTACCGTCGCCAGGAGAAAATGAAGGCAAGGCTGTGCACTTGGATGCGCAGCAGCGCGTGTTGATCGTGCACGGATTCGGCGCCTACTGTTCGGAGCCCAGCCCAGACGCGCTGGCGGCGTTCGCGGCGTCCCTGGGCCTCGGGGCAAGTGTGCCGGGAACCGGCGCTGGATCGCTCGCCGGCGGCCAGCAGAGTTCGGCGGCCAGTATCGGGCTTCGCACACAGTCGATCACGTTGATGCGCGACGCGCTCTTTCGCATGTGCGAGGCCTACGCCAACGGCGCGATCGGGCCAAACCAGATCGCGACCCTCTTGGGGCGTAGCCAGGATCTGACGGCGGTGATTCTGGCGGTCGAGCAACTGACCGGCGCCGTCGCCGCCAATCAGGTGGCCCTGACCGGCACCACCAGCGCCAGCGCTTCGGCCAGCCTGCTGTCGAACCAGAGCCTACTGGATGCCGCGCGCGAGGACGAGACGCGAAAACAAGCCGAACTGGAAGAGGCCGAGGCCAATCTCACCTCCGCACAGGAAGACCACAAGCGAAAGAGCGACGCGGAGGCGGCCGCGAAAGGCAAGCGGGACCGTCTGCGCGCCGCCGACTCCGGCGCGACGGATCAGGAAAAGGACCAGGCACAGCGCGATTGGGAACGCAGCGAGGCGGACCTGCAAAGGGCGCAGCGAGAGGTCGATGCGGCGGAAAACATGGTCGACACGCGCGAGACGCTGCTAGAGGAATCCCGCCGAAACCGGGAGACCATCGAGAGCAGCAAGGATTCCGCGCTCACCGCCGCTGCCGCCGGGACCACCAGTTCGGGCCAGTTCAGCGCGCCGGCACCGCGTAACGTGCTGAGCAAGGAGGCGACCGAGGCAATCGCCGGTGCGGTTCAAGGGATGGTGCAAGCCGTGCTGCGCAAGGAATATACCGAGGAAGCTTGCATGGCGATGATCGCTTACATCCCGCGCGACTACAAAGACTGGGACGACGTCCGGAAAGCGGCCCTGGTGAAAGTGCAAGACCGTTGCGCGGACTTCGTCTTTCAAAGTGTCAGCAAGCGAATCGAGGTGGCAAGTTTTGGACCCGACGAAACGTCGGATCGCATCCAAACTTGGTTGAAGTCGGACAGCGGCAACAGGGCAAAGCTTCAATCCTGGCTCGATGGCAAGAACCTCGGCTTGAGGGTGACGCTGCTGATTTTCGGCGCCGAGAACGTCGGGCTGCGGCGCCTCGCCATCGGCGAGCTTGGAATACCCTAAAGCAGGCTAACGGGAGGCAGACATGGCCGATCAACAGGTCTTGAACAATGTACCGCCGGATCAAGTCGGCGATGTCGTGCAAAGCTTTTGCGACGACGGTGCGACAAAGGTCGACGTCAAAAAAAAGGGGAATGGAAAGTTCGACGTCACCGCGACGTTCCCCGCGAATTAGAGCATGTTCGGTTGCGCGTTGGTGTCCAAAAACGCGGGCGACGCCGGTCAAATCGCGCGGGCGTGACGGGCTTCGCTCGGATCGAGATAGGCGTCGAAGGCGGCGCAGGCGGCACGCACGAAGGGGCGTCCCTGGGCCGTGACTTGGACAATGGGGCCGGCCTCGCCCTCCTCTATTTGAACCAAGCCATCGCGGCGCATCTCGTCCAAGGCGGCGACCTCGGCCGCGAAGACCGTCGCCGCCTGCCCGAAGCTGCGGCATATCTGGCCCAGATCGACCTTGAGGTCGCACATCAGGCGTTCGATCACGGCGCCGCACAGGCGGTCGTCCTCGCTTAGCGCGCGCCCGCGTACGACCGGCAGGTCGCCCCGTGAAACCAGGTCGCGGTAGTCGTGCATGGCCGTGGCGTTCTGGATGAAGCCCTGGGGCAAGGCGCCGATCGCGGAGGGGCCGAAGCCAAGTCGCGCCACGGCGGCGTCGGTGGTATAGCCTTGGAAATTGCGCCGCAGCGTGCCCGCGCGCGCGGCCACGGCCAGCGAATCGTTGGGCCGCGCGAAGTGATCCAGGCCGATCCATTGATATCCGGCGCCGCTCAGGCGGTCGGCCGCCGCCAGGTATTGCGCGAAACGCTCACCCGGTCCGGGCAGCGCGGCCTCGTCGATCAAGCGCTGGTGGCGCTTCATCCAGGGCACGTGCGCGTAGCCGAACAGGCAGATTCGATTCGGCTCGAGCGCCAGCGCCGCGTCGATGGTGGCACCGATGCCGTCCAAGTCTTGATGCGGCAAGCCATACATGAGGTCGATATTGATCGAAGCGATGCCGTGGGCGCGCAGGGATTCGATCACGTCCCGGGTTTCCTCGAAGCTCTGGACCCGGTTCACCGCCGCCTGGACACGCGGATTGAGGTCCTGAAGCCCGATGCTGGCCCGGTTGACCCCGCCTTGGGCGAGCGCCGGGATCACCCCCGGGTCGAGGTCGCGCGGGTCGATCTCGATCGCGATATCGGCATCGGCCCGAATTTCGAAGCGGGTGCCCAGCTGCGCCATAAGGCCGGTGATCTCGGCCGGCGTCAGAATGGTCGGGGAGCCGCCCCCGAAATGCAGATGACAGGCCGGGCGCCGCGTGCCGAGGGTATCGGCCACCAGATCGATTTCCCGGCGCAAGACCCGCAGAAAGTCGCTGACCGGTCGGTGGCGCCTGACGATCTTGGTGTGACAGCCGCAGAACCAGCACATGCTGTCGCAAAACGGGACATGGACGTAAAGCGACAGCGCGCTCGCCGGGTCAAGCCCGCTCAGCCAGCGGCGATAGGATGCCGCGCCGACCTGCGGCCCAAAATGCGGCGCGGTCGGATAGCTGGTATAGCGGGGCACCCGCCGGTCGTATTTGTTCAAGAGCGCGACAGTTCGATCCTGCTTCACGGCATCGATTGGTGCGCCACGCCGACGCGAG